>NZ_LATC01000001.1:0-140750 GCF_001414075.1 Mycobacterium sp. UM_11
GCGTCAGGCTGGCGTGGGTGCCGCTCGAGGACGGCCGCAACCTCGTTGTGTTCGAACCGAAATGAGCCCCGATAGCGCGCTCCGGCGCGCCCGCGAAGAGCTCGTGCTCCGGCACGTCGCAGCCGAAAATGCGCGCGACCTGGAGGGGGCGATGGCCACCTTTACCCATCCGCGCTACGAGATCATCCCGGCTGGAACCGTTTTCGACGGGGACGAGGCGGTCCGCGCGATGCTGTTGCGGCAGTGGGCGGATCTCCCCATGCTGCGATATGCCGCGGAGGCGATCTACCACGGCGACAACGGTTTGGTCGTGGAAACCCGAACGACCGCGCCCGGCACACCGCTTGACATGTCGAGCGTCAACATCTTCGGGTTCCGGGGGCCCGATCTCGTTCTGGAACGTTGTTACTTCGACCGGATGCTGCTCGCTGCGCAACTCGAGTCGATCCGCACCCCCTAGGAGTCGACAGCGTCACGGACCGCGCGGACGAGTGCGGGGATGTCACGGTCCCGGTGGGCGGAGGGCAAGGGCCAGTGCGTCATCCGCAGGTCGGTCACGCCGGCGTTCGCCAGCGAGGCCGCTTCCGCGGCGGCCGCCGACAGGTCGGGCCGGTCATCGGCACTCGTCTGGATGCGCAGCGTCCCGGCAACACCGAACCCGTCCGGGTCGCCGCCGGCGCGCTCGACCGCGGCGCGCATTCGACGTATTCCCCCCGCGACATCCCTCGCGTCCGGACCCCACGGGATCCAGCCCCGTCCAAAACGAGCGAGCCGGCGCGCGACGGCTCGGTTCACCGTCCCGCTCACCCAGACCGGCACCCCGCCGGGCTGAACGGGTTTGGGCATCTGGTGTATCCGCTCGAAACTCAAATCGGCGGAGTGGTAGCTCACCTCGTTCTCCCGCCACAACCGCTGGCATACCTCGAGCGTCTGGTCCAGCATCGGCCCGCGCCGGTCGAAGTCCACCCCGGCTGCGTCGTATTCCTCACGCTGCCAGCCGACGCCCACTCCGACATCGAGGCGGCCACCGGACAGAACGTCCATCGTCGCAAGGGTTTTCGCAAGGACCGCCCCCGGGCGCAGCGCGGCGAGCAGAACGTTTGTGCCCAGCCGGATTCGCTCCGTCCTCGCCGCCAGGTACGTCAGCGTCGTGAGCGGTTCCAGCCAGTGCCCGTCCGGCCCGGTCGGTTGGCGACCGCCTACCGTTCCGCCCGTCCGCGGATCCGCGTACGCGTCCATGTTCATGCCGAACGCTATGTGTTCCGATACCAGCAAGCGGTCGAATCCAGCGCCCTCCAACAGCTGCGCCCATTCGGTGAGGTGATTCCAATTGGACGGCGCCGCCGCCGAGTACGACGGAATCCCCATGGAAAGCTGGATCGATGCTGTCAACTGACTCCTCCGATCGACGCGACCCGGTCCTCGGTGGCATCGACGACGACCCTTCGGTGCGCGATCCGCCACCGATCCTCACCGTCGAGCGAATACTTGTCCAGGTAGCGGATGTGCATGACGTGGTTCTGCCCGTCTGGCTCACCACCACGAAAGTGATTGGCAGTGCAGTAGATTTCGCCGACCGCCGATCCCCCCTCGACGACGTACAGGCCCTGGGCGATGAGGTGCGCCGTGCGCGGCCAGCGCGCGACGATGCCGATGACTCGTTCGATCTCGTCGTGACCGGTCAGCGTTCCGGGTTCGCGCCCCGGTCTTTCGACGAGCATCGAAGCGTCGGGCGTGAACACCGCCAGGAGCGCGTCGCGATCTCGGCGATCGACCGCCGCCGCGTACCTGCGGGACAGCGCTTCGAGTTCCGCATGGGGAACCGCCCGCGAGATATCCATCTGCTTCCCGTGCCGGCCGGACAGAGACCCGTCGACGATACCCCCAGAGGTAGTCGGGTCAGCGGCCGGCGGTTTCGGTGCGCGCCTCGTCGGAGGGTCGTGCACCGAAGCGGGGCACGGTGACGAGCCCACTGCCGTGTGCCTGGTTGACGGCACGCTGCAGCGGTACCAGCAACGGCACGAACAGGAGTTGGTCGGCGACCATCGGCGTCAGCAGCCGGTTGTGTACGAAGCCGAATGAGCTCTTGGTAACCGGGTCGGCCCAGCCGATGGTCCCGCCCAGACCGGCATGCCCAAAACCCCGCAGCAGGCCCGGCACTGGTGAACCGTGGTAGCCCAGGTGAAAGGACATCGGGAAGAAGACGTTCAGGTCCGGCCGCAAGCTGCGCCTGCCCGTAAGCGACGCGACCAATTCCTCTGAGAGGAACCGCTGCCCATCGATATTTCCCCCGTTGGTGAGCGCTCCGTACATTTTGGCCAGCCCCCGCGCGGTCACCACCGCGTTCACGGCGGGAATCTCGCTGTCCAGCAGCGCCATGTCGCCCTGCACCAGCGAGGTGATGCCGGGTACGTAGGTCGCGCCGAGCGGGCCCGGAACCGGCAATCTGGCCATCAGCGAGATCAGCCGGCCCAGCACCGCCCCGCCCGAGAACCGTTGCGGGAACATCGTCTGCGCCGCCTTCGTGGGCCCGTCGGCGGGCGGCCGCCCCAGGTGGATACCGTCCGTGTCCAGGGGTCCCGCGATCTCCGTGCGGAACAGCTCCCGCATGCCCTTGCCGGTGAGCGCGCGGGCCAATCCGGATGCCAACCAGCCGAAGGTGAACGCGTGATACGCCGCGCGGCCGGCGAGGCGGTCGACAGGCGCCGCGGCGAGCCGCTCTTCCATGAACCGGTGATCGAGCAACTGCTCGGTGGTAATGGTCCCGAGCCGGGACAGGCCCGTCGTGTGCCGCATCATGTCGCGCACCGTGATGTCGGACTTACCGTTGGCGCCGAACTCGGGCCAGTACTGCGCGATCGGGGCGTCGTACGACAGCAACCCACGGTCGACGAGCCGGTGCAACACCGTCGATGCCACCCCCTTACCGGCGGAGAAGACCATCGCGCCGGTGTCCGCAGACCAGGGCAGCCGCCCCTTGCGATCGGACCAGCCGGTCCACACGTCGACGACGGGTTCCCCATCGACATACACGGACAACGCCCCACCGCCATAGCGTGGGCCGGGAAACAGCTTGGCAAACGTTCTTACCGCGCAGGCAAATCGGGGGTCGGCGGCACCGTGGACATGGGCGGGCAGACCGTCACCGGCCCGCAGGGCTGGTCGCTCGGGCATGGCAGTTGGAGTTCCCCTCGATAGTCAAGCGAGTCGCCCATCGGACGACTGAACAGATATCGTCATATTGTATTGTATGCTCGTCGGCGGAGTCCGCATGCGAAGGAGGGGTGATGGCCACGCAGGTAGACAGCCGAACCCAGGCTTTGAACAGCGAACGGGCCGTCGAGTTATACCGCCTCATGAGCAAGGTGCACCACGCCGACCAGCGCGTCCGAAAAGGGCTGTCTTCCGGCGAAATCGCGATGAGCTACTGGCCGGTGGACGGCCAGGAAGCGATGTCCGCCGGGGCCGCGCTCGCCCTGTCAAGCACCGACCAACTCGTGACGACCTATCGCGGCCTCGGCGACGTGGTGGCCAAGGGCATCGACCTGCCCGGCTACTTCGCCGAAATCCTGGGCCGCGGCACCGGCCTGTCGAAGGGCAAGGCCGGCGCCATGGGGATCTACGACCCCGACCACGGCATCGCCTGGACCACCGGCATCGTCGGTGCCGGCCCCCTGATCGCGAACGGGATCGCGCTGGCGGAGGCCCTCAAGGGCAGTGCCCGCGTGGTGCTGGTGAGCTTCGGCGACGGGGCGACCAGCATCGGCTACGTCCACGAGGCCATGAACATGGCGGCCCTGTGGGCGCTTCCGGTGGTGTTTTTCTGCCAGAACAACGCGTGGGCCGAATGCACCCCGGTGGCCGGCTACACCCGCACGGTGCGATTGTCCGACCGCGCCGCGGGTTACGCGATGCCGGGCGTCACGGTCGACGGCACGGACCCACATGCGGTGTATGAGGCCGTGGCCGGGGCGGCCGAGCGCGCGCGCTCGGGCGGCGGCCCGTCGTTCGTCGAAGCCGTCGCCTACCGCCTGCAGGGGCACTACTTCGGCGACCAGATGCCCTACGCCGACCCGGACGAACTGGCCGCCAAACGCGCCGACCCGCCCTTTGCCCGGTATCGGCGGCGGCTCATCGACGAGGGGCTGGCGCTCGAGGCCGACCTGGACCGCATTGATGTGGAGCTGGTCGCCGAGATTGACGCGGCCTTCGCCGCCGCCCGCGACGCCGACCCCCCCGATGCCGATGAATTGACCCGCGACGTCTTCGCCGGGCACGGCATCGAGCTCGCGCCACCGGTGACAGAGCGGGCCGCGATTCCCCAGGGTGAAACCGAGACCCTCGGCCTCGTGCAGGCGATCCACCGCACGCTGGACCGCGCTATGGCGGCCGACGATTCGATCGTGCTCCTCGGGGAGGACATTGCCGACCCGTCCGGCGGCATGTTCAAGATCACCGCCGGGTTGTCGACGAAATACGGCGCCAGCCGAGTGCGCGACACCCCGATCGCCGAGTCCTCGATCATCGGCGCCGCCGTGGGTGCGGCGCTGGGCGGGCTGCGGCCGGTTGCGGAGCTGATGTTCGTGGACTTCCTGGGCGTGGCCATGGACCAGATCGCCAATCACGCCGCCAAGATCCGGTACATGTCCGGCGGCCGGCAGGGCGCACCGATGGTCATCCGCGCCATGGTGGGCACGGCGGCCGGCCCGCAGCACTCGCAAGCGTTCGAGGCGTGGGCGATGCACACACCGGGCATCAAGGTCGTGTGGCCCAGCACCGCCGCCGACGCCGTCGGGCTGCTCAACGCCTGCCTCGGAGAAGACGATCCCTGTTTATTCATCGAGTCGATGAAGCTCTACTACGGCGGCGGCAAGGGACCCGTGCCGACGGCCGACTACCTGATCCCGCTCGGCCAGGCCGACGTCAAACGCGCCGGCACCGACGTCACGATCTGTACCTACGGCAGCCTGGTACATGCCGCTCTGGCCGCCGCCGAACAGCTTGCCGCCGAGGGTGTTTCGGTGGAGGTGGTCGACCTGCGCACCCTGGTGCCGTTGGATCTGGGAACCGTCCTCGAATCCGTCCGCAAAACCCGTCGCCTGGTCGTCGCCCACGAATCCGTCGGGTTCTGCGGCCCGGGAGCCGAAATCGCCGCAGCCGTCGGGACGGAGCTCTTCGGCGTGCTGGCCAGCCCCATTCAGCGCGTGGCCGGAACGTACACGCCCGTGCCGCGGGCGGCGACATTGGAAGCCGCCTGCCGCCCGGACGCCGCACGCCTCGTCGAAGCCGTCAGGAGGGTCGTGTGACGGAGGTGCGGATGCCGAAGCCGGGCGACGCGATCACCGAAGCGGAGGTCACCGAGATCTACGTCGCGGACGGCGGCCACGTCTCCGAGGGAGACCCGCTGTACCAGATCGCCACCGACAAGGTCGAGATGGACGTCGAGGCGCCGGCCAGTGGCATCGTCAACTGGAAGGTCAGCGCCGGGACGACCTATGACGTCGGCGAACTGCTCGCCGTGATCGAGGCGCGGTGAGCGCGCTACCGGCTTCCGTCGACGTCGACCTCGGTGCCGCCGAGCTCGAGGGGCGCATCGACGGCGACACCCTGACCGTCACCATCAACCGGCCGGAGAAGAAGAACGCCGTCACCGCCGACGGCTATCACGGGATCAAACGGGCCGCGATGATCGTCGCCGACGAACCGGACCTGAATTTCCTGGTGATCACCGGGACCGGCGATGTCTTCTGCGCGGGCGGCGATATGAACGCCGTGGAGAATCCGGATCGCACCTGGGATGCGTTTACCGAGTCCTACGACGGCACGCCATTCGAAACGCTCGGTAAGATACCGAAACTCGTCGTCTGCGCCGTCAACGGCATCGCCATGGGTGGCGGCTTGGTGATGACGTTGTTTGCCGATCTCGTCGTCGCGTCCGACCGTGCCCGGTTCCGGGTCCCGGACCTGACCCGCGGCGTGTACGAGGCGTTCGTCGCCGCCCGCCTGCCGCAACGACTGGGCACGCTGAGGGCCAATCACCTGATCTACGGCAATGATTGGATCGATGCGGCCGAGGCCGAGCGTCTCGGGCTGGTCGGCAATGTCGTGGCGCACGACAGCCTGGGGTCTCAGGTCGATGCGTTGCTCGAGCGAGTCCGAAAGACTGGCCCCGTCGCCCGCGCGGCCGTCAAACGCGAGATGGCACGCGCGCTGCCGCCCGTCGACGTGACCGGTTACTGGTCGTCGATCGGAACCGCCGAACAAATCGAGGCCTTTACGGCGTTCCTGCAGAAGCGATCGCCGGATTGGGCGGTCAGCCATGACCGCGACGCGTTCGTTCAAACCCGACGGTCGGCGTGGCTGGCGCCGCGCGAGGATGGCTGACCGCCCATGACCGAGCTACCGCAGGGCACGTCGGAGTTGACCGGGTGCGACGAGATCCTCGTGGCCGCCGACGGTCCCGTCCGGATCGTGACGCTGAACAACCCTGACGACGCCAACGCGGTCAACAACAGAATGCACACCGCCTTCACGCGGGTGTGGGCGGATCTCGCTGAGGATCCCGAAGCACGCGCGGTGCTCATCACCGGCACGGGTGACTACTTCTCCGCCGGTGGGAACCTGGTGGAGTGGCTGGAAACTCACGTCAACAACCCGGTGACACGCCGCGCGGGAATGCGGGATGCCCGGCGCATCGTGCGCGACATGATCGACTTTCCGCTGCCCGTGGTCGCGGCGGTCAACGGGCCCGCGGTCGGCTTCGGGTGCAGCATCGCAGTGTTGTGTGACATCGTCCTGATGTCCGACCGCGCCTTTTTCGCCGACACTCATGTCGCGAGCGGACTGGTCGCCGGTGATGGTGGGTCTGTCTTGTGGCCGCTGCTGATGAGCCTGTTGAAGGCCAAGGAGTATTTGATGCTCGGCGAACGCATCAAGGCCGACAAGGCCGTCGAGCTGGGCTTGGCCAATCGGGTCGTACCGCACGCGGAGATCAAGCAGGAGGGGCTCAAGGTGGCCCAGCGGCTGGCCGCGTTGCCACCGAGGGCAGTGCAGGACACCAAACGAACGCTGAACCTGCACGCCCAGCGCGCGATCACCGGCATCCTCGAATACGGGATCTCCGCCGAGACCGAGTGTTTCACCACGCCCGAACATCGGTCCGCCATCGACAAGTTCCTCGGCCGACAGTGACAGACAGCGATCCACTCATTCGCCGCGAGGACCGTGGCGGCATCGCCGTCCTCTTGCTCAATCGGCCACGCCGGCGCAACGCCCTCTGTTACGAAACCTGGACCGAGCTGTCGATCGCGCTCGGCGGGGTGGTTGCGTACGGCGACCGCGCGTTGGTATTAGCCGGCGCCGGAGACTTCTTCTGCGCCGGTGGGGATTTGAAGACGGGGCCGGCACGCGGCGACGGTCCATTGGGTCCTGCCGGCCGCGTCGAGCACGCCCAACGCGTAATGGAACAACTCAAAGCTGTGCCGGTACCGACGATCGCAGCGGTCGAGGGTGCGGCCGTCGGCCTCGGTTGGAGCTTGGCGCTGGCGTGCGACCTCGTCGTGTGCGCTTCCGACGCATTTTTTGCCGCCCCGTTCGTCGCGCGTGCGGTGGTGCCCGACGGCGGATTGGCTTGGCGCTTAACGCAGCAGCTGGGCCGCAACCGCGCTGCGTCGTTGCTGCTACGAGGAACACAACTGCCGGCCGGTGAGGCGGAGCAGCTCGGGCTGGTGACCGAGATCGTCGAACCCGGATCCGCCGTCAGCCGCGCCCTGTCCATCGCCGACGAGCTCTCCCGAGCCGATGCGGGGGCGGTGGAGATGACGAAGCGGCTGATCAATTCCGCCGAGGCTGCCCAGCTCGCCGCCTTCCATCCGCTTGAACTGGCGATGGCGACCGTGGCGCAACAACGTTCGGCGGCCGCCGAGGGGCGGGCCGGGTACTCCTGACGTCAGCGCGGCATCCCGAGGCCAACAGTCGAGATCAGGTCGCGTTGAATCTCGCTGGTGCCGCCGCCGATCGTGTGGAGCAAGGACAGCAAGAGGCCTTCGGAGAAGTGCCCGTCGAGCACCGCGCCGGGGTCATCTGGCATGAGTTCGCCTGCCGGACCCAGGATCTGGGCCCCAAGGCCGCGCAGTTCGGCGGTCAGTTCGGAGTGATACAGCTTCGACAACGACGGCAGCGCGGGATCCAGCGCGCCGGCAGCCTGTTCGTGCGCTACCCGATACGAGATGGCGCGGCCCACCTCGACGCGTTCGACGGCGCGGGCCAATGCGATGCGGTTGGCGGGATCGGAAAGGGGGTCGTGCGCGGAACCTTTCTGCGCGTGACACCAGTCGATGAGCTCATCAAGATAGCGTTGCGCCTGGGCAGCCCTGGTGATATTCGACCGCTCGGCGTCCAGCAGCGCCTTCCCGACCGTCCAGCCCTCGCCCTCCGCCCCGACGAGGTTGGCGGCGGGCACGCGCACACCGTCGAAGAATTCCTCGGCGAACGTCGGATAGCCGGTCATGGATCGGATGGGCCGGCGCGTGATGCCCGGACTTTCCAGGTCCACGAGGAAGAACGAGATGCCGGCCTGGCGCTTGTCCGCCACGGGCGAGGTGCGGGCCAGGACGAAGATCCAGTCGGCCAGCACGCCATTGCTCGTCCAGGTCTTCTGCCCGTCCAGGACGTAGTCGTCGCCGTCTCGCCGGGCCGTCATGCGCAGCGACGCCAGGTCCGAGCCGGCCTCAGGTTCCGAATAGCCTTGTGCCCACATGCGTTCCGAGCGCGCAATGGCCGGCAGATGCTCCGCTTTTTGTTCGGGCGTGCCGTATTTGAATAGCACCGGCGCCAACATGTTGACGCCGTTGGTGTTCACCAGCGGCGCGCCCGCATAAGCGAGTTCCTCACGGATGACCACCTGTTCAACGATCCCGCGTCCGCCACCTTCGTACTCGGCGGGCCAATGCGGCACGAACCATCCCTGCTCGTGCAGCGCCTTGCAGAACGCGACCGCACGCTCGTGAGCGTCGCGCGGGAGGTAGTCGGGATTCGCGGCGGTGCGGCGGAATTCGTCCGGGAGGTTGGCTGCCAACCACCGGCGGACGGAGGCCCGCAGTGACTCGGTGCTCTCATCACCACCGAAGCGAATGATCGGCTTTAACGGCATGGCTAGATGCGCTCGGTCGGTTTGGAGCCCTTCTTCATCAGCTCCGCCATGAACTCCTGGAACTCCTTGCTGCCGGTCACCATCGCCTGCAGGTCGTTGGTGGCCTGTTGGTGGGTGCGGAACCCCATGGTCTCCCACGCGCGGATGACGCCGGACTTGACGGCCTGCAACGTGATCAGCGGCGCCTTCGCGATCTGTGCGGCCAGTTCCTCGACGGTGGCCTCGAGCTCATCGGCCGGGACCACCCGGTTTACGAGACCGAACTCGAGCGCTTCCGCCGCGCTCAATCGCTGCGCGGTGTAAAGGTATTCGGCGGCCCGCTTGTAGTTCATGAAAACCCACGGCTCGAACATGGTCTCGGCACCCGGCAGACCGAACCCCGGCACAAGAGGCATCTGAAACCACGCGTCCTCGGAGCAGACAGTGATCTCGGGGATCAGCGCCCAGGTCGTGCCCCCGCCGATCGCGTACCCGTGCACCTGGGCGATCACCGGCTTCGGGAATTCCCACAACTTCAGCACCGGCCACAGGAACAACTGCGCGGCGGAGCGCCACACCTTTCCGGACGCTTGCAGTTCGGCCATGAACTCCGGATACGCGCCTGTGGGGATGTGACCGGAGCAGAACCCCTTGCCGTTGGCCTTGATGATGACGACCTTGATGTCATAGTCGTACTGCGCGTCGTCAAGCGACTGGTTGACGCTGTGGACCATTTCCGAGCTCTGGGCATTGGCGGCGTCCGGGTTGTTGAGGATGATCCGCGCGATCGGGCCGTCCTTCTGGTAGATCACGTGCTCGAGTTCCCGCGTTTCCATCGTTCGTCCTCCTCAACACCGGGCAGACGATCACCACGCCGTCAGCATGGTGCAACTATACAGATAATGTATTAGTGTTCTCCGGGAAGGGACGGTGCCGATGACAACGATGGAGTTACGTTGGGATCCGTTCGACCGCGCGTTGCACCAGAATCCGTACGGGGTCTGGAAACGGCTGCGCGACGAAGCGCCAACTTACTACAACGACCAGTACGGCTTCTACGCTTTGAGCCGGTTCGCCGACGTGATGGAAGCGTCGCTGGATACCGAGACGTTTTCCTCGTCGCACGGGATCACCCTCGACGCGATCACCGACGAGCCCTGGCCGCCGCCCCGGGCGATGATCATGATGGATCCGCCCGACCACACCGCACTGCGAAAGATGGTCAATCGCACCTTCTTCCGCACCCAGATCGCCCAGCTCGAGGACCGGGTACGCTCACTGTGCTGCGCCTACCTGGATGCGTTCGTCGGCACCGAGGGCTTTGACTACGTGCGCGACTTCTCGATGAAGCTTCCGGTGATGGTTATCAGCTCGCTGCTGGGTTTCCCCGAGGAAGACCACGACAACCTGCGCGAGTGGTCGGATGCCCAGCTCCACCGCGACGAGGGCACGACCGAGCTGAATGAGGAGGGCCAGCAAGCCAACGCGAAACTGCTGGGCTACTACGCCGATCAGATTCAGCGACGGCGAGCCGCACCGACCGACGACATCGTCGGCAACCTGATGACCTCCGACCTGGTCCAGGCGGGCCTCGAGACCCGTCGCCTGGACGATGGCGAAGTGTTGATGTTCATCGCGATGATCAACGTCGCCGGCAATGAGACCGTTGCGCGTCTGCTGGGATGGGCCGCGCTGACGCTGGCACAGTATCCCGACCAGCGGGCCAAGCTGGTCGACCGCCCGGACCTCATCGGCAACGCCGTCGAGGAACTGCTGCGATACGACGCGCCGTCGCCCGTACAGGGCCGCTACACGAAACGCGATACCACCTATAACGACATGCTCATACCGGCGGGCTCGCGCGTTGCCCTGCTGACCGGGTCGGCGGGCCGCGACGAACGCCAATACGAGAACCCCGACGTCCTCGACGTCGAGCGCACGGGGATCCGGCACATCAGCTTCGGCCACGGCTCGCACTTCTGCCTGGGTGCGGCGCTGGCCCGCCTGGAGGCCCGGGTTGCGCTCGAGGAGACTCTCAAGCGTTTCCCGACCTGGGACGTCGACCGTGATGCCGTGACGTACGTGCACACCAATTCCGTGCGCGGCCCCGCCAGCGTGCCGATGCGGCTGTGACACCCGACCTCGCCGTCCGCACCGAAGGCGCGGTGCTCTGGTTGGTCTTGGACCGCCCCGAGACCGGCAATTCGGTGACGCGGGCGGTGCAGCAGGCCCTCATCGAAAACCTGCGTTCCGCGTCCGACGACGCGGGCGTCAGGGCGGTGGTGCTCACCGGCCGCGGTGACAAGCATTTCTGTACGGGGCCGAATCTTCGGGATCCCGGAATGCAGCCCAAGAAAGACCGGGTCGCGGGCGACGCCGCCCGCATCCTGCGCACCGGGTCCCAGGCGGTGGTGTCCGCGTTGCTGGACTGCGAAAAGCCGGTGTTGTGTGCGCTCAACGGGATCGCCGCCGGGGTGGGCGCCAGCATGGTGCTGGCCTGCGACCTAATCGTGGCCTCCGAAAGTGCCCGCATCATCGAGCTTTTCGCGCGGCGCGGGCTCGCGCCGGACGGGGGGGCCGCCTATCTGCTGGCGCGCAAGGTCCCGTTCAACGTCGCAAAGCAGCTGCTGTTCTTCGGCGAGGAGCTGTCCGCAGCGGAGGCCGAGCGCCTCGGTTTGATCAACAAGGTCGTCGCCGCCGACGACCTGGAGGCCGAGACGGCCGCGTGGGCCCAACGGCTCGCCCGCGGGCCGACCCGGGCGCTGGCGGCGGCCAAGGCGATGCTGAATCAGGCGTTCGACGTCGACCGCGATGCCGCTTTCCGCACCGAGGCGCTGTTGGTGGAGCAGGTCGCGGCGACCGACGACGTCGCGGAGGGCATGGCGGCCTTCACCGAGCGACGCGACCCGGACTTTCGTGGACGCTGAATGACGCTGCATCGGAACGCCGCATCGCTGGACGGCCGGGTCGCCGTCGTCACTGGCGGGGGCGGCGGAATCGGGAGCGCCATCGCCGCGGCCTTCACCGAATTCGGCGCGCGAGTGGCGATCTGGGAAAGGGACCAGCAGAGTGCGGCGGCGGTGGCCGCGCGCATCGGCGGCCTCGCGTGCGTCGCCGACGTACGCGACGCCGAGCAGGTCGATGCGGCCCTAACCACCACCGTCGACGCGCTGGGGGTTCCGACCATCCTCGTCAACAATGCCGGCGGGGTCTTCTGGTCCGGCCTGCTGGACACCTCCCCCAACGGCTGGGATGCCCTGATCCGGATCAATCTGACCCAGGTCCTGCTCTGTACGCAGCGCGTAGCGCGGGCCTTGGTCGAGGCGGGGCAAGGCGGCAGCGTCATCAACATCAGCACCATCGAGGCGGTACGCGCCGCGCCCGGGTTTGCCGCCTACGCCGCGGCCAAAGCGGGCGTGGTCAACTTCACCAAGACCGCGGCCCTGGAACTGGCGCCCCACAATATCCGCGTCAATGGGCTCGCACCCGACTTCACGCTCACCGAAAGCCTGGAGAAGATGGCACCGAACGGCGTGGAGAACGCCAAACTCATGGTGCCGATGGGTCGGGCCGGCCACGTCGACGAAATGGCCGGCGCCGCAATATTCCTCGCTAGCGACCTCAGCGCCTACGTGACCGGGCAGACGCTGCACGTCGATGGCGGCACATCGGCGGCCGGCGGCTGGTATCACGATCCGCAATCGGGGCGCTACATACTCGGCCCGCCAACCCCGGTGCCCTAGTCCCGATGCACGACGCCGAAGTCCGGGACCTGTTGGCGAAAGAAGAGATTCGTCAACTGCCCTACCGTTACGCCGCCGCGATCGAGACGCGGGACGTCGGTGCGATGGCCGAATTGTTCGTCCCGCACGCCCGGTTCGGCGAGCACGGTGAAGGTCGCGAGGCGCTCCACCGGCTGATGTCGGCCAGTGTCGACGCGAGCGTGTTCGCGGTCATCCTTATCGCTAACCACCTCGTCGAGCTGGACGCCGACGACCGCGCTCACGGGCAGGTCTGGGCCCAGTGCTTTGCGCAGACCCA
Organism: Mycobacterium sp. UM_11; assembly: GCF_001414075.1. NCBI lineage: Bacteria > Bacillati > Actinomycetota > Actinomycetes > Mycobacteriales > Mycobacteriaceae > Mycobacterium > Mycobacterium sp. UM_11. Next base: position 13,172 of record NZ_LATC01000001.1, read on the forward strand.
CGCCGAGGGGTTTGTCGAACAGCTCATCAAGTACGAAGATCGCTACGAGCGACACTACGGGCGTTGGCTTTTCCTGCACCGGAGGCATCGCCTGTTCTACGGCGTGAGCCGCCGGTCGTCGCCCCTGACACAAGAAGCCGCATCCTGGCCACGAAAGCAGACCGGCGTCGGTGACCTGCCGCTGACCGATCCGGTCTTCACGGCTTGGTGGCAGAGCAAAGCCGACGGGGAAACGCGTCCGTGAGCGCCCACCGCCGCTTAGCCGAGGGGCTGTCCTTCCCCGAAAGCCCGGTCGTCTACGACGACGGTTCCGTCGTGGTCTCGGAGATGGCGGCCGGCAGGATCACCCGCGTCCGCCCGGACGGCGTCACCGAGACGGTGGCCGAAACCGGCGGCGGCCCCAACGGGGTGGCGCGGCTTCCGGACGGTCGGCTGGTGGTCTGCCAGAACGGCGGTTCCACTTTCGGCCTCGGCGCGTGGCCGTACGACTTCGCCGGCTGCGCAACACTTTTCCGGCCGGTGGGGCCGCCCGACCACCCCGTCGTTCCCGCGCTGCAACTGGTCGAAGCCGATGGTCAGGTCAGCACCCTGTTCACCGAATTCGTCACGCGCTCCGGCAGCACGGTGCCGCTGATGCGGCCCAGCGACATCTGCGTTGACGGCGACGGGGGCTTCTATGTCACCGACGGCGGAGCCACGCGCGACCGCAATCGAAGCATGACGGGGCTGCTCTACGGCACCGTCGACGGCATGCTGCGCGAGATCGTCTACCCACTAGAGATGCCCAACGGGGTGGCCCTGTCGCCGGATGGGACGTTGCTCTACGTGGCCGAGACGCGCACGCGCCGGATCTGGGAATTCACGCTCGACGGGCCCGGCGCGGTGTCCCGGGCGCGCGGTCTGGCAACGGTGCCCAGTGGTGGTCCGCTGAATATCGGAGGCGCCGATGGCCTCTGCGTGGACGCGGCCGGCAGGATCCTGGTCGCGACACTCGGGACCGGCGGTCTCACCGTCATCTCCCCGACCGGCGAACTCTTGGGCACGATCTCCGCCGACGACCCGATGACGACCAACGTCGCACTAAGCCGCGATGGCGAGACGTTGTTCATGACGCTCGCCTCGTCGGGACGACTGGTCATGGTGGAGAACTGGCGCGAACACATGGGCGCCGCGCAGGCGTCGCCGTGAAGCTGGTCCGGCGCCGGCTGCGTTCGCCGTTCGCTCCCACCGGCAAATCACTGGTGATATCGGCGGCGATCGTCCCGACTGCCATTGGCTCAGCCCTGATCTCAGCACTGACCGCCTGGGCTCTGCCGACCGGTGCGGCGCTCCGCGAACACCACGTGATGTTGGTCAATATCGTCGCAGGGCTTTGCTATTCGGGCATTGCCCTGCCGCTGGCCGGACTATGTGGGTACATCTTGTTGAGCCTGCCGGCGGGGGCAAGCGATGCCACCGCGCGCCGCGTCGTCCTGGCCATCCCGATGAGGATGGCCGTGATCCATGGAACCGTATGGTCTGCGGCGGCCGTCGTTTTCGTGCTCACGAATTTCGATACACCTTGGCTGGCCGCAACCCTCGGAGTGTCGATTCTGCTCGGAGCCATCGTGACAACCGCACTGTCCTATTGGATGTGCAGGATTGCGCTGCGGCCGGTTGCGGCCAGGCTGCTCACCGAAGACCCGCCGACACGGCCGCGGGGGCCCGGTCTGCGGCTGCGCGCGGTGAGCGCCTGGGTGATCGGAACGGGCGTTCCGGCGCTGATGGTCATGCTCGTCGCCGCAAGCGCCCTCTTCGTCGAGTACTCGGCGCATCGGCTGGCGCTGGTTGTCCTCGTCCTTGGGGGCTGCACAATGGCCTGTGGCCTGGTGGTCGCCGCATTCAACGCGTCATCCATCGCCGATCCCATCGACGAGGTCAGGGACGGCATGCAACGGGTGCAGCGCGGCGAATTCGACGTGTCCGTAGCCGTTTTCGACGCCTCCGAGCTCGGCCTGTTACAGGCGGGCTTCAACACGATGGCGACCGGACTGCGTGAACGAGAACGGCTCCGCGACTTGTTCGGCCGCCACGTCGGCAAGGACGTGGCTCGGTTGGCCGAGCAACTGGCCGCCGCCGGTGACCAGATCGAGATGGGCGGAGTCAACCGCGACGTGGCGGTGTTGTTCGTGGACCTGGTCGGCTCGACACGACTGGCCACCACACTGGAGCCAGCCGAGTTGCTGGCGACGCTCAACGACTTCTTCACGATGGTCGTGAACGCGGTCGAAGCGAATCGAGGCTTTGTCAACAAGTTCGAGGGGGACGCGGCGCTGGCGGTCTTCGGCGCTCCCCTCGACGACGATGACAGGGCCTCGCATGCACTGGCGACGGCGCGTGAACTCAACAGGTTCCTGAATCCGCCAGGGGCACCGATCAGTGCCGGCATCGGAGTGTCGGCCGGCATGGCGGTGGCCGGCAACGTCGGCCACCCGGGCCGTTACGAGTACACGGTGATTGGCGACCCGGTCAACGAGGCGGCAAGGCTCACCGAGGTCGCCAAGCTCTCGGTCGGCGTCGCCGCGTCGGCCGCGGCACTGGTCATGGCCGGCCAGGAGGAGTCACGGCGGTGGCGAGTCGTCGACTCCAAAGTGCTACGCGGCCGAGCCGATTCGACCGACATCGCCGTCCCCGTCGACTGACGTTCAGGGGCCTGAAGCTGCTCAGACCTTACGGGCCTTCTGCTCCTCCATCTTGTTCATGAAGGCCGCGAGGCCGACGCCGCCGTGGTCGGCCATGACCTCGTCGTAGTCGTAATCGGGCGCGTTACCGCCGTTAGGGCGCCACCCGGCATCCGCGGTACAGGATTTGAAGCCGTCCTCGGGGAAGGCGTACCAGCGCCGCGTGTTGAGTTCGACGATCTTGGCGGCCTCCTCGTCGGGCACGTCCGCGAGCATCTCCTCGGCGCGCGCCCGACTCTTGGGCCAGAACGAGTCGGAGTGCGGATAGTCGCATTCCCAGGTGATGTTGTCGATTCCAATCTGGTGGCGCATCGACATTCCCACCTCGTCCTCGATGAAGCATCCAGAGATGTTGCGCCGGAACAACTCCGACGGTGCCACCGTGGGGTGGATGTTTTGGTAGAACTTGTGCTTGCGCCAGACGTAATCCGCGCGCTCGACGAGGTACGGCATCCAGCCGACGCCGCCCTCGGAGAACGCGACTTTGAGGTTCGGGTGCTTGTGAAACACCGGCGAGAAGATGAGCTCGGTCGCCGCGGCCATGGACGTGGTGCCCATCAAGGTGATCATCACCGCGAAGGGTGCCTCGGGTGCGGTCTGGGGTGGGAATCCGCCACTGCCGAAATGCATCACCGCGGTCAGGTTGGTCTCTTCGAGCGCCGACCACACCGGCTCCCAATACGCGGTGTGGTAGCTGGGCAGCTTCAGGTTGGTCGGGTTATCCGGCAGTCCGATCGCCCGCGCCCCTTTGGCCGCCACCCGCTCGATCTCGGCGACGATCAACGCCTGATCCCAGAGCGGCGTGATCGCCATCGGGATGAACCGGGCCGGGTCGGTGGCGCACCATTGGTCGAGTGAGAAGTCGTTCCACGCCTGGACGGACAGCTGCGCGAGTTCCTTGTCCTCGCCTTCCAGGAAAACGGTGCCACAGAAGCGCGGGAAGGACGGAAAGCACAGCATGGCGTGCACGCCGTCGATGTCCATGTCCGCCAGTCGGGCTTTCGGGTCGTAACACCCGGGGATCATGTCGGCGTAGCGGATCGGATCAACGCCGAACTCCTCCGGTGACTTACCGGCGACAGCATTCAGTCCGATGTTCGGATACGGCCTGCCCTCGTAAACCCACTGCTGCACAGGCGGAGCACCCTCGCGCGGAAAATCGACGATGCGGGGACCGTCGTCCAGGAATTTCTTCGGCAGCCTGTCCGCCCAGACCTGCGGTGGCTCGATCAGGTGGTCGTCGACGGACAGGAGTTTCATCGAAGGTTGCAGCGGCATTGTGGGCGTCGTCTCTCGAAGTCGTGCGATACGGTACAAGTGAACAGATTGTGACTAGTTGACTATAGCCCCGATCCTGGCCAGAGCTCAAACGATCAGAGCGCATCGAGGAGGACCATGACAGAACCCGAAACCCCACCGTCGCGCATCCCACACGACGATTGGGCGGACCAGGACCTGCTCACCAAAGGCGAGGCGGCCGAACGCCTCGCCGCCGAAATCGCCGAGGTCACTGCCAAACTCGACGCGTCGGACGGCAAGGACGAGACGCAGATGCGACGACTCAAGGGGCTCCAAGAGGCCTATAAGCACCTGACCGGCGACCAGCAGGGCTGAGTGGGCGCGCTCAGGTCCGCGGCAAGCCGAGCACCCGCTGGGCGACGATGTTGCGCTGGATCTGGGCCGTTCCGCCATAGATGCCGGCGGCCCGCGACCACACGTAGATGTCCCATTCCAGGCCTTCGGTGAGCAGCGGGCCACTGGCCGACAGATCCATCATGGCGCGGGCGAAGAACTGGTCGGCACGCGTCATGAGCAGCTTGTCGACCGACCCCTCGGGCCCGGGAAGCTTTCCGTTTTGACGCTCCGTGAGCGACCGTAAAACCTTGATCTGCAGCGCGCGCAGCTCCACGTAGGCCTGCCCGAGCCGGGCCCGGGCCGACGGCGAGTCTTCGAGCCACCCGACGCGAACGTCGTCCTCGAGGCGCCGTAGCTGCGTCTTGAGCCGGCCGATCCAGTTGATGTCGCTGGGACCGCGCTCGTAGGCGAGCAGCTGGTTGGCAATGGACCAGCCCTCCCCCCGCCCGCCGAGCAGGTTGCTCGCAGGTACGTCCACATCGTCGAAAGTGATCTCGGTGAACTCGCGGTTGCGCGCGGCGTTCACGATGGGACGCACTTCGATGCCGGGCGTCGACATGGGCACCAGCAACACGGAAATGCCGGCGTGCTTCGGTGCGTTCGGCTCGGTGCGGCACAGCAGGAAGCACCAGTCGGCAACCGCACCGAAGCTCGTCCAGATCTTGCGGCCGTTGACGCGAAACATCTCACGCCCGTCGGTGTCGATGAAATCGGCCCGGGTCTTGAGGCCGGCGAGGTCGGACCCGGCCTCGGGTTCGGAGAACCCTTGACACCAGCGCACCCGGCCCGACAACAGCCCGGGCAGCATCGTGTCGCGCTGCTCGTCGGTTCCGAACAGGCGTAACGCGTTGCTGAGGTGACCGACGCCCTCGATGGGCGCGGCGCCGGCCCGACCGAGCTCGTCGTTGAGGATCGCCTCGTAGACCGGCGCCTTGCCATGCCCCCCATACTCGACGGGAAAGGACAACCCGATGTAGCCGGCTTCGTAAAGCGTTTGGTGCCACGCGTTTTGCGCGTCAGCCCGCGCCGCCGGGTCGTCGGGAATCGCGGCGTCGGCGGCGTGCTCGGACAGCCACTGCCTGAGCTCGGCGCGGAACTGCGCTTCGGGTGCACTGTCGTTGAAGTCCATGGCTAGGCGAGTTCCCGGTTCGCCAGCCGCAGCGCGGCGATGGCCTCGTAGTGCACCGTCTCGTCGCCGAACAACCGCCGGTCCAACAGCGCCCGACGCAGCCGCAGGTGTGAAACGTGCTCCCAGGTGATCGCGATGCCGCCGAAGACCTGAACCGTGGTCTCCACCACCTCCCGGCCCGCGGCCGACGCGTATGCCTTGGCCGTCATCGCCGCCAGCCGCGCCTCGTCGGCCGGCGCGTGGTCGATCGCCCACGCGGCGTGCCAGAGGCAACTCCGGGCGCCTTCGACTTGCACCAGAGCATCGGCGAGCAGATGACCCACGGCCTGAAACGAGCCGATCTTGACGCCGAATTGAGCCCGCTCGCCCGCGTAGCGGACCGCGTCGTCCAGGGCACCCTGCATGATGCCGACCAGGTCGGCGGCGACGGCGGTCATGGCCAACGACTCCACCCGCCGCCACCGTTCGTCATCGATGGCCTCGCCGGTCACCACGCCCGATGCGACCGAATCGGCTGGCAAACAATGGAATTCACGGGTCAGGTCCAGTCCGCGAGGGTCGGCGCCGCACAGTGGTGCGCACACAAGCCGACGTTGTCCGTCCGTGCGGGCGGTCAGAAGTCCGTGGGTGGCGCCCGCGGCGTCGAATGCCACCCCAGGTCGGTGAGCCGAGCCGAAACCCATCAGGTCGGGGCCCAGTACCGGCGCCAGCCGAAGGCTGCCTTCCGCGATGAGCTCCAGTTCCTTCTCGGCTCCGGCCGCCTCCAGGAGCTCGGTGGCCAGCACCGCCTGGCCCGTCACCGGAACGGCGCTGAGGGTTCTCGCGAGTTCTTCGATCACGATGACGGTTTCGACGCCGCTCGCCTCGAGCCCGCACAGGCGCGGCGAACGCAACGTCGGCACACCGAGATCCACCAGGCGGCGCCACTGGGCGTCGAGCGCCTCGCCGGTCGGGATCTCGTCCGCACTGGAAACCCCCACGCTCTCCCTCAGCTGCGCGGCGGTGTCGCGGAGCAGTTGCTGCTCGTCGGTGAAAGCGATCTCCATGGTCAGCGCAGGGTCATCTCCACGCTGGTGTATCCGCGCACCGTCGCGGTGAGCACGCGTTCGCGCGCGCCGATGGCGTAGTCGGGGAACCTGTCGGCGATGTACTCGAACACCAGCTGCGCCTCCCGGCGCGCCAACCATTGCCCGAGACAGATGTGGATTCCCCACCCGAAATACACGTCGGTGCCGCGCGGCCGGTCGATGATGAAGCGGTCGGGATCGTGATAGCGCCGTTCGTCGCGGTTGGCGCTGCCCAGGAGCAGCAGCACCCAGTCGCCGGCGTCCATGGTGACGCCATGACGATCGATCGGCCGGGTCAGGGTGCGGGCCACCCAGTGGCTCGGCGTGTCGTAGCGCAGCGCCTCGTTCACCGCGGCGGGAATGAGGCTGCGGTCCTTCACGATGCGCTGCCACTCCTCGGGGTGCTCGGCGAGCGCGACGAGGCCATTGGAGATCAGCTTCTGCGTGGTTTCCGAGCCGGCGGCGGACAGGAGATTGCAGAACATCAGCACCTCGTGCGCGGTCAGGGAGCGGTGGCCGCCGGCTTCGGGGTCGTCGAACGTGGCTTGCAGCACGACGCTGATCAGGTCGTCACCCGGGTCGGTGCGGCGCCGTTCGATCAGATCACCGATGTACTGGCTGATCAGGCGGTTGGCCTCGATGGCTTTGGCCGGCATCGCGACCTGCCCTTCCTCCCGGGTGAGGAAGGCCTCCCACCAGACGCGCAGCTGCGCACGGTCGCTGTGCGGCACGCCGAGGAGATCACCGATGACGTCCGTGGGCACCGAGAACGCGAAGGCCTCCATCGCGTCGACGGTGGTACCCGGTTGCAGCCGGCCCAGGTGCGTGTGGACCACCGCCCGCAGGGCAGACTCCATGGCGGCGATCGCTTTTGGCGTGAAGAAGCCCTTGAGTACCCCGCGAATGCGGTCGTGGCGAGGCGGGTCCATCGAGATGACCGAGTACTTGCGTCCGTCGTTGTCCGGGTTCTCCGGTGCCGGACCACTCTTGGACGAGAACGTCTCCCAGTCCCGCAGAGCCCGCGACACATCGTCGAACCTGGACAGGACCCACCAGCGGTTTTCGGGATCCCGGTAGACCGGCGCCTCGTCGCGCAATCTCCGGTACACCGGGTACGGATCGTCGAAGATCGCCTTGGAGAACGGCGAATACATCAACTCGCTGGTCGCTGGCACAGCCACGACTCTATCATCGTGATGAACAATCGGACGCTGAGTGACTAATTGATCAGTTGCTCTGCGGCGTGCGTTCGATCAACTCGATCCAGTTGCCGTCGGGGTCGGTGGCCATCAGTCCCCGATTGCCGCTCTCGAAAGTCACCGTCCGTTCCGGTCGAGCACGGCCACCCATGCGCTCGATGCCTGCGACGAACGCGTTCGGGTCGTCGACGCGGAACGACAGGTGCGTGAAGCCCACCGCGTTCATCCGGCGCGGCCGGCGCTTCTCGCGTACGCCCGGCGCCGGATAACTGAGCAACTCGAGGCGAAAACCGTCGCGCTGCAGGTAGACGAGGTCCAGCACCAGCCCGGGTACACCCAGCAGCCGCGCCGTCTCGGGCCCCTCGACGCGCAGCCGACCACATTCGTCGAATCCCAATGCCAGGCAATAGAACTGGACAGACCTTTCGAGATCGCTGACGCACAGCCCGATATGGGTGAGGCGGTCACCGGAGCTCATGCGGTGTCGTCGGCGAGTTCGTCGAGCAGCGCGTTGTGTTCCCCGAGCAGGGGTGGCCGTGCGGGGCCGCCTGCCGCATTGGCGCCGAAGAGGTATGGCGTGCCCGGATAGCGGAAGGTCTCCCCCAGTTCCGGGTGCTCGACCGGCACATGAAATCCGCGGGCGGCGATGTGTTCGTTCTCGAAGGCCTCGTCGGGCGACAGCACCGCTCCGGCGGGGAATCCGCGTCGCTGGCTTTCCAGGAAGTACTCGTTGGCCGGCATCCGGGAAGCGATCAAGGTGATTGCGTCGCGGGCCGCCGTCAGTATCGCGGTGGTCTCGTCGTCGGCGCCGATCATCGCGATGTCGACCGGCTCGTCGCGAGCGGCGGCCATTTCCAAGAACACCGCCTCGGGAAGGTCGTCGGCCAGGCCGAGGTCCGCGAGCCAGTTCAGCAGGTTCGCGAATTCGGGTGGCTTGCGAGGCAGCACGCCGGTGGTGGCGTAGGCGCCGTCCGCGCATCGGACCTGGGTCGGCTGGCTCGGCGTGAAGTACGCGTGACGACCGGTCTGCCGGACGCATGTCTCGTTGTTGACCAACCAGTGGTAGGTCGTCTGTTCGGAGCTGACGTTGCAGGCGGCGTTGACGCTGACGTCGACGAGCTGACCCTCGCCGGTCTGGTCGCGGTGCGCCAGGGCCACCAGCGCTCCGATGGCGCAATACAGGCCGGCGATGTTGGCCGACTGTTCTCCGGCGCCGCGAATTGGCGGCAATGAGTGGTTGTCGTAGCCGCAGTTCCAGACCGGACCGCCGCCGGCGAGCATGGTGAGGTCGGTGACCGGTTGGTCGGCCCGCACGCTGTCGAGCCCGTAGGGGGTGACCGCCACCCAGATCAGCGACGGATGCCGGGCATCGCCGACGGGGCCGGCTCCGGAGATCACGATGTCGGCGCTGGCGATCAGCCGCCCCAGTGCGCTGGCGCCCTGCGCGGCGTCGAGATCGATGGCGACCGACCGTTTGCCCACGTTGCCGCCCCACCATCGCAGGCTTGTGTCCGGCCCAATGTTGTCGTGCGCGAACGGCGGTCGCGACCGATGTGAGGATCCGGAGGGGGGTTCGACGACGACGACCTCGGCGCCGAGTTCGGCGAGCAACCTCCCCCCGACGGGGGTGAACTGGCCGCTGATCTCGACGACGCGGAGCCCGCTCAGCGCGTTCAGATCACACCCTGCTTCGTCAATTCGTCCAACTCCTGATCGCTGCGCCCGAGCAGCCCGCCCAGCACGTCCCGGTTGTGTTCGCCCAGGCACGGCGCGGCGCGCGAAATGCCCCACGGCGAGGCCGACATTCGCAGCGGAAGCCCCTCGACGCGCACCGTCCCGATCTCGGGGTGCGTCACGGGCGGAAAGAGTCCCCACTCGGCCAGGTCCGGGTCTTCGTCGATCCGCTCCCGGGGAGACTTGACGACGCTCGCCGGAACCCCGGCCGCAACGAGTTCGCTTGCCAGCCTGGCCGCTTCGCGGGTCCGGGTGCACGCGCTGACGAGTTCGTCGATTGCGTCGGCGCCGAGCAACCGCTGCTCCAGGGTCGCGAACCGGTCGTCCGTCAAACGCGGTTCGTCGATGACTTTGGACAGCAGCGCGACGTCGCGGTCGTCGCGGCAGGCGATGGCTATCCACCGGTCCTCCCCCTGGCACGGGTAGATCCCATGCGGGGCCATCTCACCGAAGTCGGCGTGGTTACCGCCCGGGAGCCCCGGCCGGCGCGTGGGCCGCTTGTTGACGGTCCAATCCAACACCTCGGTGGGCAGCATCGTGATACCCGCCGGCACCGTGGCCAAGTCGATGTGCTCGCTCTCGCCGGTGCGTTCGCGCCGATGCACGGCCGCCAGAATCGCGACCGTCATGTAGTAGGCGGCGATGTGGTCCATGTACGAGTAGCCCCATCCCGCGGGCTCGTGGTCGGGCAGCCCGGCGGTGAAGGTCAGCCCGCTGAGTGCCTGGACGATCGGGCCCCAGGTCTTGAAGTCGCGGTACGGGCCGCTGTGGCCGAAGCCGCAGTTGGAGACGTAGATGATGTCCGGCTTGATCCGGCGCAGCTCGTCATAGCCGAAACCCATCCTGTCCAGCACGCCGGCCGCGAAGTTCTCGCAGACGATGTCGGAGACGGCGATCAGCTCACGCAGCAGCTCCTTGCCGGCCTCGAGACGCAGGTTGATGGTCACTCCGAGCTTGCCCACGTTGTGGTTGTTGAAGCCGGCGCCCAGATTCACGCCCCGGCGCTCATCGACGAACGGGCCGACGCCGCGCAGCGCATCCCACATCCCACGCGTTGCGGGATCTTCGACGCGAATGACCTCGGCGCCGAACGCCGCGAGGATCTTCGTCGCCCCGGCGCCGGCCAGTTGACCGCCCAGGTCGCACACGCGAAGGTGGGACAAACCAGCGGTCACCATGCAACAATAGAACATTATTTGTTCTGCTGCCAACGCGAACGAATGGCTCCGAACCGAAGGGTCCCTGCTCGCAGATTAACAGTCGATGTTCTATTGTTCAGTCTTATGGTGACGATCACAGCCGCCCGGTTCGACGAACCGGCGTTCTACCTCGGCGACCCGAACGCCACGTTCGCGCAGCTGCGCGAGCACGATCCGGTGCACTGGTACGACGAGGGCAAGTTTTGGGTGATCACCAAATACGATGACATCAAGAACATCTCGGCTCGACCCGAGAAGTTCAAGTCGGAGCGCATCGGGATCATGATGGACCTGATCGCGCACCGGGAGGGCCGCGACCCCCAGGGGTACGGCAACCGCGGCATCATGTTCATGGATCCGCCGGTGCACCGGGTGCACCGCAAGGCCGTTGGCGTGCGGTTTACACCGGCCGCGGTCGCCAAGATGGAGGCCCGGGTACGCCAGGTCGTCAACGATGTGCTCGACGACCTGCCGAACGGTGAATTCGACTGGATTCAACGGGTCGCCGAGCCCATCCCCGTGTATGTGTTCGCCTACCTGCTGGGAGTGCCCGAAGAAGACTGGCCCAAGGTCGCGGGCTGGGCGACCACCATCGCCAACGTCGGTGGGGGGGCCGCGAGCGATGAGGACTACGCGTTCATCTTCGAACACATCGGGCCCTATCTGATGGGCCTCGTGGCCCAACGCAAGGAGCATCCGCAGGACGATCTGCTCACGATGCTCTCCCAGGTGACCGTTGACGGGGAGCCCTTCGACGACATGCAGGTGATGATCTACGCGCTCACCTTGCTCGCCGCCGGCAGCGAGACGACACAGAGCCTGATCGCGGGAATCGCCGATTGTCTCGACTCTCATCCCGACCAATCGGCGGTGTTGTTCGCCGATCCGGGCCTCAGCGGCAACGCCGTCGAGGAGGTGCTGCGTTACTGGACGCCGGTGATGAGCATGGCCCGGCAGGCGGCCCACGACGTTCGGCTACGCGGTGCGGAGGTCAAGGAAGGCGACGGGGTGCTGCTCGCCTATGCGTCCGCGAACCGCGACCAGGACCACTGGGGCCCGACCGCCGAACAGTTCGACATCCACCGCCCCGACGCCGCCAATCACCTCGGCTTCGGAGTCGGCGAGCACTTCTGCATGGGCGCCGCCCTGGCTCGACGCGAAGCCCGTCTGCTGCTGGAGGAAGTAGCGCGGCGCGCCAAGGGGATTCACGTGGTCGGCGACCGAGTGCCCCGGGTGTCGACATTGGTGCACACGCACGACCACCTGCCTGTCGTGCTCGACTACCGCTGAGGGGCGTGCCCATGAGCGGACCCATGGCGGGCGTACGCGTCCTCGAGGTTGCCCAGTGGACCTTCGTGCCGGCCGCCGGAGCGGTGCTGGCGGACTGGGGCGCCGACGTAGTGAAGATCGAACATCCGCGCACCGGCGATGCCCAGCGGGGCCTACGTCAGCTCGGCAACGTACGGATCGCCGGCGACCGCAACCCCGTCATGGAGCACGCGAACCGCGGTAAACGATCCGTCGCCCTGGATATCTCGACACCGGCCGGCCATGAATTGCTGATGGACATTGCCCGCACGAGCGACGTGTTCCTGACGAACTTCTTGCCCGACGCCCGTGCCAAACTGCGGATCGACGTCGACGACATGCGGACGGCGAATTCCGACATCATCTATGTGCGGGGCAGCGCATACGGACCGCTCGGCGACGAGGCGGGCATCGGTGGCTACGACATGACGGGCTTCTGGAGCCGAGGCGGTAGCGCGGCAAGCGTCACCCCGCCCGATATGGCTGGCGTTGTCGCACAACCCGGCCCGGCGTACGGAGACTCCATGGGCGGCATGACAATTGCCGGCGGAATCGCTGCGGCGCTGTTCGCGCGTGATCGGACCGGTGAGGCCAAGGTCGTGGATGTGTCGCTGCTCGGAGTGGGGGTATGGGCGATGGGGGTGGCCGTCAACGCCGCGCTGATCTCTGGAGAGCCGTGGCAGGCCAACCCCGCCGGCGCCAACGTCGCCCCGCACAATCCGCTGGTGGGCTTCTACCGCACCGGCGACGGGCGTTATATGGGATTGTCGATGATGCAAGGTTTCCGCTATTGGGCGGACTTCTGTGCGCGGGTCGGGCTCCCCGAGCTTGCCACCGACGAACGCTTTGCCAGCCACGAGCTGCTAACCCGCAACGCGGCGCAGGCAACTGCGATCCTGCGCGAGGTGCTTGGGAGCCAAACCCTCGAGCACTGGCGCAAAGCGCTGACCGGTTTCGAAGGGCAATGGGCGCCCGTACAGAACACGATGGATGTCGCGGCAGACGAGCAGGTGAGGGCAAACGGCGTCATCGCGCCCATCCAAGGGAGCGACGGTGTCCTCGAATTAGTCTCGAGCCCCGTGCTCTTCGATCAGACACCGTTTACCCTCGGCCCGACACCGGAGTTCGCCGAACACACCGAAGCGCTGTTGCTCGAAGTGGGCAAGGACTGGGACGACATCATCGCCCTCAAGGACAGCGGAACCATCGCGTGACCCCGATGACCTTCATGGCCTGACGGCGAAAGAGCCAACAACGGAGGAAGCAGATGAATCGAGTCAGCGGCAAAGTAGCGGTCGTCACGGGCGCCGCGCGCGGCCAAGGACGCAGTCACGCAGTCCATCTCGCCGACGAGGGTGCCGACATCATCGCCGTTGACATCTGCGACGACATCGCGACCAACGACTACCCGATGGCACGCAAGAGCGACCTCGACGAGACGGCGAAGTTGGTGGAGAAGGCAGGCCGGCGCGTCGTCACCGCGGTGGCCGACGTGCGGGATCGGGCGGCCCTGAAGAAGGCGATCGACGACGGCGTCGCCCAACTGGGCGGGCTGCATGTCGTCGTCGCCAACGCCGGCATCTGCCCGCACGGAGAACACAAGGGGTATCCGGCGTTCCGCGACGTGCTCGACGTGAACTTTCTCGGCGTGGTCAACACCGTCAACGCCGCGTTTGACCATCTGGACACCGGCGCGTCGATCATCGCCACCGGCTCGATCGCCGGACTGGTCTCCCAACACGATATGTTCAACGGTGGCGGCAACGCGGGTCCCGGCGGGCTCGGCTACGGTCTGGCCAAGAAGTTCGTCCGCGACTGGGTCAAATCCATGGCGATGACGCTGGCGGCGCGCGAGATACGCGTCAACGCCGTGCATCCGACGAACGTCAACACCGCGATGATGAACAACCCGATGATGTACAAGACGTTTCGGCCTGACCTGGAGGCTCCGACCCACGACGATGCCTTTGTGATCTACCCGATGCTGCAGGCGATGCCGGTGCCCTGGGTGCAGCCCGAGGACATCTCGCACGCCGTGGTCTACCTTGCCTCCGACGAATCGCGATACGTCACCGGACTGCAGATGTTCATCGACGCCGGCGCCGCGCTGAAAATGGGTTTCTGACCTCACCTGACATGACACCCGATGAGGCGGTACGAAGCTGGCTCGAGAGTCACCTCGGGCCCGTGCGAGCCTTCGAGCGCCAACCACGTTGGCGTCCTGCCTGGTTCGCCGACGTCGAACGTGACGGCACAATCATGCCGCTGTATGTGCGCGGCGACCGCGCGGGCATGGACTTCTCCTTGTCCACCTATCGGGAAGCGGCCGTCCTTGAAGCCCTGGAGAAGCAAGGAATTCCAGTTCCGCACATTCACGGCCGGATTGACGCACCACCGGCCATCGTGATGGATCGCCTGCCCGGCGCCACCAATCTGTCAACCTCGCCGAGCGCAGCAGAGCGCAACTCGGTCATCGATGAATACATGGAAATCCTTGCGCGGATCCATCGGCTGGATCCGGGTGAATTCTCCGCCGTCGGACTCAAACTACCCAAAACTCCTCAACAGCAAGCGTTGTCGATCTTCGAAGAGTCCGTCGCGCGGTACCGGTCTACCAAAAAGCGCCCGGAACCGTTTCTGGAATTCGGCATCGGCTGGATCCGCCGCCACGTTCCCGCGCATCGATTCGACCCTCGCTTTGTCCTGGGCGATCCCGGACAGTTCATGTTCGCCGACGGGCGCGTGACCGGACTGCTCGACGTCGAACTGGCCTACCTCGGCGACACCGCGCATGACCTCGCAGGGCTGCGCCTGCGCGACATCTCCGAGCCCTTCGGCGACCTCGAGCGCGCGTTTCGGCGCTACGAGGAGGTCTCTGGCGTAGAACTGGACCTGCCGGTGGTCGAGTTCCACACCGCGCAGTTCGCGCTCACCACGCCTCTCTCGTTGGTGATGATCGTGCACAACCCTTTTCCGATGAGTGACTTGCTGCAATATGAGGAGTGGTTTCAGCAATGCTCGCTCAACGCCGTCGAAGCAATGGCCGCAGTCGAGGGCATCGCCCTCGGCGATTACCGACTTCCGCAGGCGGCAGATGTCCGGCACGGCGGCCTTATCGACGCATTGGCGCCCATCATCGAGGAATTGCCCGCCGAGACCGAAGTTGAGCGCTTTCGCCGCCATCAAACCGCGCAAACCGCACGCTACGTCGCCGACCTCTGCCGGCAAGGCCCCGCAATCGAATCCGAAGACCTCGACGATCTCAAACGCCTGCTCGGCTCCCGCTACCCGGACTGGCGCGCGGGGGACGAGGCGCTGGAGGCATTCGTCTTGCGCGCACCCGAGAACATGGATGCCGAACTCATTCGGCTGTTCCACCGCCGCATCATGCGGCAAATGCGTTTACTGGAACCGGTTCTGAACCGCGCAGGCGGCGTGTACCCGCTGACGCCCCTGGCCCGCTTACTCGGCCGCTGACGCCCGCGTGGAAGGAGGCTACCGGGCGGCCAGCTCCAAACGCTTCCGACGCCGAACCAGGATGCTGGGCAGCCAATCTCCGACGTCACACGCGTCGATCCAGGTGGTGCGGTCCAAAAGCATCTTGAACACGATCTGGGCCTCCAACCTTGCCAGGGCAGCCCCGACGCAGAAGTGCACACCCTTGCCGAACGTCACATGCCCTTTCGCGTTGCTGCGGTCGAGACGGAATTCGTCGGCCGACTCGAAGTGCTCGGGATCGCGGTTGGCCGCTCCCCATAAGAGAAGCAAATGCGCATTCGCTGGCACTTCCACCCCACCGAGTGTGGTGTCGCGCCACACATGGCGGTAGTGCCCACGGAACGGCGGCTCGTAGCGCAGAACCTCTTCGATGAAAGCGCCCAATAATTCCGGACTTTCACGGAGCCGCTGTTGGACCTCGGGGCGGTCGGTGAGAATCCATGCCGCACTGCCCAACAACGAGGCGGTCGACTCGCCGGCGGCACTGAACAGCGTGAGCATGATGCTCATCGCCACGGCCTGGTCCACCTCGCCGGAGGCGTAGCGAGCGGCCATGTCCGGTATCAATCCGGATTTGTCCGCGGTATCAGCCTTCTCGAAATGCTCCATGACGTACTCGGCCAGTTCGAACGCCGCAGCCCCGGCCTCCGCGAGCTGCGCCTCGGTGACAATCCCGTCGAGAAGGGTGGTGGTGGCGTAACCCAGCCGGATCAGCTTGTCGACATCGGCGTGGGGCAGGCCCAGCAATTTGGCGACCACCATCATCGGAAGCCGGTTCGCCACCGCGCTCATCCACTCGATGCGTCCGTGGCGCAGGTTCTCCTCCCACAGGCGCTCGGCGGTCTTCGCGGCGAATTCCTCGATGATCCGCACCCTGCGCGCGGACAGGTGTGGGAGCAAGATCTTGCGGTGCAGCGCGTGCGCCGGATCATCGGCAGTGGCCAGGGCGTGGGCGGGGCTTCCCGCCTCCATCATCGGCAACGCTGCGATGCTGCCGTCCTCGCGGAAAATCATGGTTGCCGTGAGATTGGACGAAAAGTCATCGACCCGACTGACGGCCTCGATCACCGCGTCCCAGCCACACACGGCATAGAAGTCGGAATCGGCGACGCGATGCACCGGAGCCGTCGCGCGCATCCGGTCATACATCGGATACGGATCCTGCAAAGCCTCGGCACCGAAGAAATCGACCGGGTCGCTCAAGACCGCCATAGACCCAGGCTGAATGTGACCGTCGGCGCGGTCAATAGCGCGAGGAAAGGTTGATAAGCCTCCCGTCGCGCCATCCGTGCACCCCAAACCCCTTGCGCGGGAGGACCAGCGCGTTAGCCTGAGAATTGTTGCTGAAAATTCTCAGGCTGAGGGAAGCGCCTGTGAGCTGTACACGGAGGGTTGCATGGCACAGAACGACTGGCTGGTGGGCCGGGATCGCCGCAGCGCAGCCGCCGAACGGATATATGCAGCGGCCGCCGATCTCATCTCGCACGTGGGATACGACGAGTTCACCATCGAGAGCCTCGCCGAAGCGGTCCACTGCTCACCGGCGACGATCTACCGGCACGCCGGCGGAAAGGCGGCCATCAGAGACGCAGTGGTTGCTCTCCAGGCGAGCCGCATCGTCGACACCGTGCGCGAGGCCATCAAAGACCTGACCGGCCGCGAACGAGTGGTGACGGCCACCATCCTGGCTTTGCAGCGCATGCGCTCTGATCCATTGGCTCAGCTCATGCAGACGGCGCCGATGCCGCGCAGCGAGTGGCTCACGAACTCCCCCGCTGTCACCGCACTCGCCTACGACATGCTCGGATCCGACGATACAGATCCCCTTGCCGCCCAATGGCTTATCCGGGCCTTCCTGGCGCTGTGGTGGTGGCCGGTGAGGGACCCCGCCGACGAACGCGCCCTCGTCGAACGCTTTCTCGGCCGGTCTTACGGAGACTCCAGCTGAGGGCCGAATCATCGACCCAGCACGGCCACCACGCAGGACCCACCGCCGCCCATCGCCTGGGCGAGTCCGACCCGGGGATCGGCGACCTGTCGCGAATTCGCCTCTCCGCGAAGCTGACTCACCACCTCGGCGACTTGGGCCAGTCCCGTCGCACCGAACGCATGCCCGCGGGCAAGGCAGCCGCCGTCGGTGTTGGTCGGCAGCCTGCCTTTGGATCCCAATCCGCCCGACAGGACGAGTTCGGCGGCGTCCTTGACATCGACGAGGCCGAGCGCGATCAGCGCGGTGACCTCTTCGCTGGCGCACATGTCATGTAGGGAGACCACTCCGACGTCGTGCGGCCCCGCCTGCGCCGCGTTGAACGCGCGCCGAGCGGTCAGCGCGATTTGCGAAGGCGGACCGACGCACGGACCGGCCAGTGGCCAGCCCGGGTCGCGGGGCCAACTCGTCTGCTCAATCGCGTTGATCCCCACGGATCGGGGCCGCTGCCCGGCGGTTACGACGATCGCCGCGCCGCCGTCGACCGACGCGTGACACATCATCTTGGTGAGCGGCTCGGCCACCATCCGGGCCGACATCACCTGCTCGACGGTCACCTCGTGGTCGTTGCGCCGCGCCGCCAGCGGATTGAAACGAGCCTGGTTGTACGACTTTGCCGCGACGCCTCCGAAAACCTCGGGCCCGCAACCTGTCTCATACAGCCACCGATTCGCCTCGATGGCGTAGTGGATCTGGGGCGGAAAGGAATCCCAGAAGTCGACCGCCGCCGGCACCACGCCGCCGGGTTCCAGCGCCGTGGTCTTCTCGTAGCCGATGGCCAATGCGGTGTCACAGCGACCGGAGGCCACCGCCCACACGGCGTGCCGCAGGGCGACCATGCCTCCCGCCGAGGCGCTCTCGATAGCGGTCACCGGAATACCACTGCGGCCCAGGCGAAGTGCCACCTTGAGGCCGGTCTGGGGCGGCGCCATCGAGGAAGATGTAAACACCTCGCCCACAGCGTCATAGCCGATACCCGCATCGGCGAGGGCGGCCTCGGCGGCCGCCACGCCCAGCGCTGTCAGCGCGGTATCGGCTTGTTTACCGAACGGTGTGAGGCCGATACCGGCGACGTGCGTGCCTGTCATTCTGATTGCGCCTCGAACAGGGTGATGCGGTTGTCCTCCAACGTCTTTTCGACGACCCGGCCGGCTGTGCCCGGCGCCGGACGCGGCCCGGACACCAACACTTGTAGCCGCCCGTCAGAGGTGTCGACCCAGGCGACGCTGTAACCGTCCTGACCGTACCCGGGGATCGGTGACTTTCCCGGAACGAAGGTCGAAGCCCACACGGTCGCGCGGCGATCATCCGACATTCGTCATACCTCCTTCGTGCGCGTTCGCGTTGCCCAGGGCGGGCGGCGGCTTGAGCGGGATGGGGCCGTGACCGACGAATCGCCATGGCAGACCAACTAGGCGGGCGGTTCCGATGTCCGGGTCGGGGTGCGCGATCTCGGGGAAGAATCCGCGAACCGCCAGATGCGGGTCGGCAACCAGGTCCTCCGCCCGCTGCACCGCTGCGGCGCGCACCCCCGACCCGCTCAGGCGCGCGGCCACCTTGTCGGCCGACGCGGCAGCAACCAGGTCCGCCAGCTTCTCGGCCACCGTGGGATGCCGCGAATCATCGGATACCGCAGTGATTTCTGCGAGCCGTTTCCACTCATCGGGTTCGGCGATTTCAACGGCGACCCAACGGCCGTCGGCGGCGCGGTAGACGCCGCGATGCGCCGCATCGCCGATGTCTGAGCTACCGGAAGCGGAGGCCGCCGTGACGAACTCGGCCACGGTCGACGCGACGACCTCCGCCATGGAGAGATCGATGACGGCGCCGGTGTCACGCGCGGGCCCGACCGCCCACGCGGCGATCACCGCCGCCGCCACCACCGAGGACAGCGGGTCCGCGATCACCGTGCCCAGCCGCGCCGGTGACCCGTCCGCGCCCGTGGTCAGCCCCGCTAGCCCCCCGTAAGCCTGAACGTTGTTGGCGTAGACGCGATATCCGGCCATGGGCCCGTCGGATCCGAAGCCGGAGACCCGAACGGCGAGTCTGCCCGAACCGGCCACGGCGGTGGGCTCCACATTGAGCCTGGCAAGTCGCGCGCTGCCGACGTTTTCGATGAGGACATCAACGTCCGACAGCGCCGCGGCGACGTCGTTCACCGCGCGAGCCGGATCGATCAACAGGCTTTGCTTGGAATGGTTGGCGACGGCGAAATACGCACCCCGTTCGACGCCGGGCCGCCCCGCGGCGAAGGGGCCGGTACGCCGATAAATGTCAAGGCGATCGGGATCTTCGAGCCGCAAGACCCGTGCTCCCATGGCGCCGAGCAGCGCCCCGATGATCGGCCCGGCCAGGACGTGAGTCAGCTCGGCGACCCGTAAATCGCTCAGACGACCGGTACGGCGGCGATCCGCCACTCCCCCGCCGTAGGTGAGCCACGGCGGTTCGAGCAGGCACAGGGCGACCCCGCCAAGATGTGCCGCGGACACCGCGTCGCGAAACACGAACTGCGGCGAGGTCACAATTTCTTGAGGCGTGTTCACCGGTGTGGACGGCACGCCGTTGGCCTGAAGTAGGGCCGCACAGCCTTCTTTGTCGCGCGTCGCGGCCCACGCCGCCATGTGTCGGTTGATCAGATCGGCGTGATCGATGCGCGACTGTCGTTCGTCGAGTCCCGTGGCCCAGGCCGGATGGCCCAGCGCCGCAAGCAGACCCCGCCACTGGTGGTTCTCGACCGCCGTGATGCGGACCATTCCGTCGCGACAGGGGAACAGTCCCGACGGCGCGAGATAACGGCCGCTGCCCGCCCGCCCGGGACACCCGTACAGCGCGTGGGCGCATTCCGGCAACGCAGCGGTGAACGCGACCGCCTCCTGCACCGACACGTCGACCAGCACCGAACTGTGGCTGTCGTTGCGCCGATCGAGGCCATGCAATGCCGCGAGCGCGGTTACGGCTCCCGCCGCCTTCAGCGCGACATAACCGGGCGCCGGGACCGGTGCTCCGTCCGACCCCTCGATCGTGGCGAGCATGCCGCCGGCGGCCTGCGCGACGAGCTCGCCGCCGGGCTGCGACGAGCGCGGCCCGTCAATGCCGAACGGATTGACCGTCACGACAACCGCGTTCTCGGCGGCGGGTGGTGCGACGGCGGCGCCGTGGTCGACGATCACGATGTCGTGTTCGTCGATGAATGCCGAGAGGTTTGTCGGTGGGTCGACGATGCGCTTGCCGCGATCGAGGGTGAGGTCCACCGCCGCGACCGGTCCGGCCGGGGTATCGATCACGGGCCCGGCCCGGTGAGGCGGGCAGGCACCAACCACCTTCGTCGTTTCCGCGCCGAGGCTGGCCAGCAGTGCCGTGGCGGCCGAACCGGCGATTCCGTCACCGAGTTGGAGCACCCGCACACCCGATAGGAAAGGCGTGTCGCCCTCTCGATTCACGTCACACTCTCCCGGTCTCGGTCGCCCGGGTGACGCGCCGTCAGCCACCGCGTGGCCACCTCTCGGTGGTAGGCGCGGGTGCCCAGGTTCGCCGCCGCGCTCGCCGCGCGGCGGAGGTAAATGTGCGCATCGTGCTCCCACGTGTACGCGATGCCGCCGAATACCTGGGTGGCGCCCTCGGGCACGGCACGCAGCGCGTCGATGCCCCAGAAGGCGGCGAGGGAGCCCAGTGCGGGGGCCTCGGGATGCCCATGTTGGCACGCGTCGGCGGCTCGATTGACGAGCGCCCGCCCGATCTCGATCGCGCACCGCTGATCGACCAGGCGGTGTTTGATCGCCTGGAATGCGCCGATCGGGCGGCCGAACGCGACGCGCAGCTTCGCGTACTCGGTTGCTCCCTCGTTGGCGGCCGCCGCAATGCCAACCAACTCGGCCACCCGGCCGATCAGGCCGCGCAGCGCGGCTTCACCGTGGCGGCGGGCCGCACCCGGCCCAGTCTCGAGGATCTGAATCGGCGTATCGCTCAGCGTGATTCGTGCGCCGGGATTGTGATCCAGGGGCGTCACCGGCTCGCGCACCACGCCCGCCTCCGCAGGGTCGACAACCCCGAGCACGGCGGACTCGCCATCGCCCGCGCAGACCAACAACTTGGTTGCGACCGCACCGAACGGCACGAGCGGCCACACTCCGGAGACGCCCGCCGCGGTGCGCTCTCCGCGCTCGGGTAGCAGCAGACCGATCCCGTCGGCGCAGCGGTTCTCGCACCATCCCGCGGCCGCCGCCATCGCAAGCGGGACTGGGGCCGACGCCACGCCGGCGGCCTCGGCCAGCACGCACAGATCACGGAGCCCGCCCCCTCCGCCCTCGGCGGCCTGGCTAACCAAGACGTCGGCCCACCCGGCCTCGACGATCGTCTGCCACAGCTTCGGGTCGAACACCGGGCCGGGGCCATCAAGCAGACTCCGAAAAGAGCTGGCAGACCACACCTTTCGAAGGGCGCCATCGGCCGACGCCCGCAACTGCTCGAGTTCGGCCGCGCTGCGTGCGAGTTCGCTCAGCGACGACGGGCCATCAGGGGTCACGCGGCAACCCCAACAGCTTCTCGGCGATCACGTTGCGCTGGATCTCCGATGTGCCCGCGCCGAATGTTGCGGCCCGCATCAGCAGGTAGCTCTGTGCGACGTTGCCATTCTTCGTCGCCCCTACCGAGCCGCGCTCCAGGGTTCCGGCGTCTCCGGCGATTTCCAGCCCGAAATCGGCCATCGCCTGGTCGACCTCCGAGGTCATCAGCTTGGCCACCGATGCTTCGGGTCCGGGATTGACACCCCGGATGCCGGCGGCCGTTGCCTGCGCGGCAATTTGACGCAATGCCTCTACTCGCGCGGCGAACCCGACGATCCGATCGGCCACGTAGCCGTCGCCGCCCCGGCCCTCGTGTCCCAGCGCCCCCTGCTCCTGCGCCATCCGGACGAGAATCGCCAGCCGCCGTTCGATGCGGTGGGTGCGGCTCTGGCCCACCCGCTCGTAGCCCAGCGTGGATTTGGCGACCTGCCAACCGCCGTGCAGTGGCCCGAGCACATTCGCGAGCGGCACCCGGACCGAATCGAAGAACACCTCGTTGAACTCCGCCTGCCCGGTGATCTGGCGGATCGGGCGCACCTCGATGCCGCTCGTGTCAAGGGGCACAAGGATGTAACTGATTCCTCGATGCTTGTCCGCTGCCGGATCGGTGCGCGCCAGGATGTAGATCCAGTCGGCGTACTGGGCCTTGGACGTCCAGATCTTTTGGCCGGTGATGACCAACTCGTCACCGTGAATCTCGGCCCTGGTCTTCAGAGCGGCGAGATCACTACCCGCGTCGGGCTCGCTGAAGCCCTGGCACCAGACTTCCTCGCCCGAAAGGATTTTGGGCAGGTAGCGTTGGCGTTGCTCGTCGGTACCCCACTGAATGATGGTGGGGCCTAGCTGATTGACGGCGCTGCGGTTGATGGGCTCCGGGGCGTTCGCGGCGGCCATCTCGGCGTTGAAGATGAGCTGTTGCACGGGGGTGGCGGCGCGACCGCCGAACTGCACGGGCCAGGAGATCGCGGCGAGGCCGGCGTCGTGAAGCCGGCTCTGCCACAGCAGCATTCGGTACAGCCGGTCAGCCTCGGCGCGGCTGGAGCCCCGAACGTCGTCCGTCAGTGCCGATGCCACGAAGGCGCGGACCTCGTCGCGGAACTGCCGATCGGGCTCGGTGAGGACGACCCCGTAATCCGGTTCGGTCACGCCCCACCGCGAAGGATCGACGCCATCCGTACCTTCATGTCGCCGTAGGTGATTGCCGTGGCGCCGGCTTTCGGTGCGCGTCCGGCATCGACTTTCGGCGCCGAGAGATCAAGGCCGGCGATCCTTCCCCGCAGCGCCGCGACGGTGCAGTTTTCCCTGCCGCGTCGCTCGACGCCGGTGTAGCCGAAGGCGCGAGCCGCATTACGCCAGGTGATCGCCTCGACCTCGTCGGGCGTGCAGCCCTCCAGCTGGGCGGCGAGCTGCTCGGGGGCATCCGGCCAGCTGCTGTCCGAATGCGGGTAATCCATCTCCCAGCAGATGGTCTCCACCCCGATGCGCTCCCGCATCTCGATGCCGACCCGGTCGCGGATGAAGCACGACATGAAGTTGCGACGGTAGACGTCCGTCGGGGTCAGCCCGGCGCCGAGGTCGTCGCCGGTCCACGCCCGTTGGCGCGAGTAGATGTCCTCGAAGCGCTCCAACAGGAATGGGATCCAGCCGATGCCGCCTTCGGACAGCGAGAACTTGATGGACGGAAACTTGGTTAGCACCGGAGAGAACAACAGATCGGCGGTGAACCGCTGGGTGTCCAGGGGGATCATCGCGTTGTACGCGAGGTAGGTGGTCAGGTCGGACGGCACCGGCATCCCGCCGCCCGTCCCGATGTGGATGTTCACCACGGTGTTTTCCTCGCACAGCGCCTCCCACAGTGGGTCCCAGTGCGGATCCTGCCAGGGGGGCTGCCCGTAATTGCCGATGTGCTGAGGCGCCGTCACCGCTCGACAGCCGCGCCCAGCCAACCGGCGCACCTCGCCGGCGGCCAGGGCGGGGTCCCATAGGGGCAGGATTCCCATCGGGATGAACCGGTCGGGATGCCGCCCGCACCAGTCCTCGATGTGCCAGTCGTTGTAGGCGCGCACCATCGCCTCGGACACGTCGCGGTCGCCGCGGTACGTGAACAGCGCGCCCGAGATGGTGGGGAACGACGGGAAACACAGTGACGCAAGGACACCCGACGCGTCCATGTCGTTGACCCGCGCGTCCACGTCGTAGCACCCGGCCCGCATGTCACTGAACCGTGACGGCTCGAATCCCCATTCGTCGTTGGGCCGACCCGCGACCGCGTTGAGCCCGATGTTCGGCAGCTGCAAACCGTCGTACACCCAGAAACACACGCCGTCGGCGTCCTCGACGATGCGCGGGGCGTCCTCGGCGAAGCGACTGGGCACCCGGCCGACGAACATGTCCGGCGGTTCCACGGTGTGGTCGTCGACGCTGATCAGTACCAGATCGAGAGGATCAATCACTTGAAGAATCCTAAACTATTATACATTTTCTGTCTAAGTGTTCTATCGGGGTTCGCGGGATAACGCGAAGTCCTGAACCCAGCCCGCCATCAAGCCGTACACCGACTCCATGGCGTCGCGCGCGGCGGCATCGTCACCGGTGGGCTCGTAGTCGATGTCCCAGACCACGATTGATTCCCCGGCGGCATCCGCGCTCCCGGTTACGGTGTTCACCGCCACGAAGCGGCTGACCGGCATTGGATTGTTGGTGATCTCATACGACAGCGCGCGCTCGTCGGGCTTGATCCAGATGAGGGTCTCGATGACCGGCTTCTCGGTGCTCGCGGCGATGAACCGCCGCATGCCGGGCCCTTCGCCCTCGACCCTGACATCGCTGGGCCCAGGGATCCAGTCGACGTTGCCGAAGTCGGCGAGAACGGCCCAAACCGTGTCCGGTGGCGCGGCGAGCCGCTTGGTGACCGTGAATGTTGGCATTCGCTGACGGTATCACCAGATGTGACAGTTGATCGACTAGTGTACTTATGTACCGTCGATCGCGAAGGAGGGCGTATGGGCACCGACGCCACCGCTCAGGGCGAATTCGAGGTCGATGAGGACTGGGTCCGCTATGAGGTTGTTGAACCCCACATCGCGCAGATCACCATCAACCGGCCCGACCGGCGCAACGCCATCCTGTCGCCCGGAATGCATCGCCTCTTCAAGGACCGACTCGACCGCGCGGAAGACGACGATCAGGTCAAGGTCGTCCTGCTGTTGGCCGAGGGTAAGGACTTCTGTAGCGGCGACGACGTGCGCCGGCTCCCGGTGGAAGAGGCGGGACTGCGCAAGGGCGAGCGACTGCCGCAGACCGCTCGCCTGGGCAACGCCCGGCGCCTGCACCGGCACTTGACCAACTGGCTGGAGTTTCCGAAGACGGTGATCGCCGGCTGCCAGGGTGCCACGCTGGGTGCCGGGATGAATCTGGCCCTGGCCGCCGACATTCTGCTCGTCTCCGATGACATGTACCTCGCCCGCCCCCAGGCCCGGATCGGGTTCGCGGGCTTCTCCACCGCCATGCCCCTCGCGCTGCTCAAGCTCGGACCCAACCGGGGCTACGAGGCGATGATCACCGGCCGCAAGGTCACCGCAACCGAACTACGCGAGTGGGGGGTCGCCGCGTCGGTGGTACCCGCCGAGCGGCTCCGCGACGAAGCGTTGCGGTATGCCCGCGCAATCGCTCACCACTCGGCCGACGGCCTGATGGTGGGAAAGCACGCTCTGATCGCGTTTTGGCACGCCGTCGGCATGGCGCAGTTCGGGGACTGGGTCCCGATGGGCCACACGGTGTTCAGCAACCTCGTGTGGCGCGACGACGAGTTCAACTTCATGAAGGAACGCAGTACCCGCGGCGGCCGGGAGGCGATGGCCGAGTTGGAACGCCGCTATGCCGAGTGGGGGTTCGAGTAAGCGATAGCTAAACAGCTATACAGATATTGTTTGTATGTTCTGTATGCTCGTCTTTGACGCGAGGCCACGAGGAGTTGGGTGACGATGGGTGTGTTGGACGGACGGACCGCGTTGGTGACGGGGGCCGGGCGGGGAATCGGCGCCGCGGTGGCCGAGGGCTTGGCGGCCGAGGGCGCGACGGTCCTGGTGTCCGATGCGGGCGTCGGCGTCGACGGGACCGGACACGACTCCAGTCCGGCCGAAAGCGTCGCGGCGGCGATTACGAGCCGTGGCGGCAAGGCTTTCGCCGATACCACCGACATCACCGACTTCGCTGCGTGCGCGGATCTCATCGGCCGCGCCGCCGAGACGCTCGGGGGCTTGGACGTCGTGGTGAACGCGGCGGGCATCCTGCGGGACGGCATGGTCTTCAAAATGAGCGAGCAGGACTGGGACGCGGTGGTGTCCGTGCACCTAAAGGGAACGTTCAACGTCACGCGTCACGCGGCCGCCTGGTGGCGGGAGAACCGGGGCGGCCAGTACCGGCTGATCACCTTCACATCCATGTCGGGCTTGCAGGGCGCGCCGAGCCAGCCGAACTACGCCGCGGCCAAGATGGGCATCGTCGGCCTGACCTTCTCGTGCGCCAACGCGCTGCGCAACTACGGAGTGCGCTGCAACGCGATCGCACCGATCGCGGGCACTCGGATGACGCAGGGCATCAAGGGCGGCGGAAGCATGGATTACTCGGACTCGAACGTTCGCCTTTCGCCCAAGAATTGCGTCCCGCCGGTCGTGTATCTGGCCAGCGAGCAGTCCGACTGGCTCAATCGGCGGGTGATCTTCGCCGGCAACGGCCGGATCAGCCTGATGTCCAACCCGGTCGTCGAACGCGAAATCGTCTCGGCGTCGGGAACCTGGGATATCCCCACCGCCTTCGCCGAGATCGAAACGTCGTTCAAGGAAGCCGTGCTATATCCGAACATCTTTGACAAGCCACCGTCCAGCTGAGCCGACCGAAGAGCCTGACAATGACCGAGCTTGCCACCGAACGCGTGCCCCAAAAGTTCGCCTGCGGTGAGACTTTCGTGCCCAAGAGCCGGTACATCGACCCGGAATTCCTGAACCTCGAGCTCGAGCGATTGTTCACCCAGGTATGGCAGCCCGCGTGTCGCGAAGAAGAAGTACCGGACGCCGGCTGCTTCTACGAGTACACGATCGGCCGGCAGTCCATCGCCGTGGTGCGCCAGAAGGACGGCAGCATCAAGGCATTCCACAACACCTGCGCCCACCGCGGCATGAAGGTCGTCCGCGGGAGCGGTTGCTCGCCCAACAAAGAGCTGCGCTGCGAATTCCATGGCTGGCGTTATGAATTGGACGGCCGGTCCTCCTTCGTCCCATGTCGCGACGAATTCGCACCGCGCCCCCGCCAGCAGTGGGGCCTGCGTCCCGTCGCGGTGGGGACGTGGGGTGGCTGGGTGTTCGTGAGCATGGCCGAGGACCCGCCGGATCTGCTCGAGTGGCTGGATCCGCTGCCGACCGCGCTGGCGCCATTTCGGTTGCAGGACATGCGTTACCGCTGGCGCAAGCGCACGTTCCTGCCGGCGAACTACAAGACCGTTATCGACGCCTTTATCGAGGGCTACCACACGCCCGGCACCCATCCGCAGACGCTGCGATCGGCCGAAGGGCCGCGGCCGTCCGCGAACCCCGCATCACCCCAGGAATACGTCTACGCTCCCTACACCCCGACCATCACCTATAAGAACCACTCGCGGTTCGTCTACACGCAGCGTCCCGAGCATGCCGGCCGCGACAAGGGTCGCCAGGAGCAGGCGGCGCGACCCGAGGTGTTCGCGAATTCGATGAAATACCAATACCTCGAGGTCGGGTCGCTGGTCACCGAGCGTGACTACCGGGCCGCGCAAAAGCTGGCCGCGATGGAGCCCGGCGACATCCCACCCTTTGTTCTGTACCACCAGATGTGCGAGGAACTCGCCCGCGCCGAAGGCGTTGACTTCCCGCGGATGTCGATGGAGCAATACTTCGCGGGGAACGGCGACTGGCATGTGTTTCCCACCATGGTCATCCTGGTCGAGAAGTCCTGCCTGCTGGGATACCGCATGTTGCCCGACGCCGAAGACCCGAATCGGTGCACGTTCGAGATGTTCTCGCTGGAGCATTTCGCGCCCGGCGAGGTGCCCGAGACGCAATGGCAGGTCATCGAGCGGTGGCAGGACCACGACGGCTGGGGCGAGCTGCCCTCACAGGACCTGAGGAACATCGGCGCCATCCACGCGGGCATGCACTCGGCCGGGTTCGACGGTCTTTGGCTCAACACCGCCCAGGAGATGTCCATTCGCAACGAGCATGCGATCGCCGACAGGTTTCTTTTCGGTGCCGACGGTGACAGGTAGACGGTGCCGGCAGCTGCAGATGGTGTCGCAAGTTCACATCCTCCCGGCGGCACTCAGGGCCTGATCCCGTAACCCTCACCGTCGTCGGCCAGATAAGTCACCTCGTACCAACGTCGCGGTGGCTGCGCGCCGGTGTCGTACTCGTCGGTGGGGGTCGCGCGATCGAGCCGGACGTCGGTCAACAGCGGATTGTTCGCGCGGACATAGTCTTCCAGCTCGGCGAGCAACGCGTCGCCCGTCAGGGTCGTATCCGCGAGCGCCCTACCTTCGCGCTTCGCCCAACTCACGCGTTACATCTTGCCCCGAGGGGCGGTCGCGACGCGATTGGCTAGGTGGCAATCCGCCCGTCGAGCACGATGCCCAAGCGGACGGCGCCGTCCCTGCGGTGCACACCCTCGATGCGCACCTCGATGTCCGGCCGCCGCGGCTTGCCGGCGGTCGAGGCGGCCGGGTTCTGGAAGGTGATCATCCTCGATCTCCTCTCTCACTGCGCCCCCGCTTCATCAAGGGTGCGCTTGGTTTACCCACTATTCGGGGTGCGACACGGTCACGATTAGGGCAAGACGGTGTGCATCAGCATCACGTCGTACGCCGACCACAACGACAGGTTGAAGTACAGGTCTCGACCCGACGACCAGGGGTGAATCATCGGCGCGTAGATGCCGCCGGGCATCGAGAACGACGACACGAGTGGCTGCTCGGGGCTCCACGGTCCCTCCGGCGTCGGCGCGGTCCGCGCCACCACGTCATTGCTGCCGCCGTTGGTGTAGAGCACCAGGTACTGCTTCAGATAGTTGTTGTACTGGGCCGACATCTCGCCCACCGGACCCGGGAAGATCGGCGTCGCCGCCCCGGGGTTGTTGGGCACCCAATGGCCGCCGTTGTCACCGTTCCAGTACTGGTACTTGGTCAGGTCGGGCAGCTGCCCCGGGGGCACGCGCGACAGGAACGCCGCGCCGCCGCGCCCGGACGGGGTGCCGAACTGATACAGGTAACCGTCGTTGCCCTTCATGAAGGCGCCCATCTGGAAGTTCTCGTTGCCGGGGGTGTACCCGGCTCCCGGGATGGCGTCCGGGGAGGCCGTACGGATCGAGGTGGGGAAGATCCCCCAGTTCTGGCCGTTGTCGTTGGACCTGGCGATCGCCGAGTAGTTCGTGCTCCATTCGCCGTCACGGCCCCACTGCCGGATGGACATGTAGCTCATGTACTGCGTCCGGCCGATCGAGATGCCGGCGGTCGGGATGATCCCCGTCTCGTGCGCCGCCTTGTGGATGGTGTTGACCACCTGCTTGGACAGGCTCGTCGCCCACACCGGCGAACCGGAGTAGCGGTCGTTGGGGATGCCGTCGGCGATGTGGATCCCGTGCGACAGGTCATGGTCCGAGCTGCGGAACAGGGTGTTGTAGCGCCACTGCTGGCCCTTGACCTTGCAATAGCCGAAGGTGTCGCCGAAGGCCATCAGGACCTGGCGATTCGCGGGATCGCCGTTGTCCCAAGCGATCCCGAGGTCGGTACCCGAGATGCTGAAGCGTTGCAGGGTCTTGTTCGGGCCGTCGGGGCCGGTCACCCAGTCGACGAGCGACGTCGGCGCCCCCGCGATGGAGGGCGGCGGCGCCGGCGCCGGCTGCGGCGGCGGGACCGGGGCGGCGTTGGGCTGCAGCTGACCGGCGTTCGGCGGCTGCGGCAGACCGGGGGCGGGCGGGTTCGGTCCGGGTGGCAGGACCTCGGCCTGCGGCCGCATCGGGGCGACCTGGCGACCGGGAGTCGTCGGTTTGAGGAACTGGGAGATCAGCGGGCCCAGCCTGG
The DNA here is from genome assembly GCF_001414075.1 of Mycobacterium sp. UM_11. Taxonomy (NCBI): domain Bacteria; kingdom Bacillati; phylum Actinomycetota; class Actinomycetes; order Mycobacteriales; family Mycobacteriaceae; genus Mycobacterium; species Mycobacterium sp. UM_11. The sequence goes on from NZ_LATC01000001.1 coordinate 43,311, forward strand.
GCAGGGGCGCCTGGTCATTGGTGTGGGACGGCCTGCGGCCGGTCGGCGGCTGGACCACCGGTTGCGGTGCGGGCACCGCGGGCTGCGCGGCCGGTGGGTCGATGTTGGCTTCCGGGGCGCCGCAGGGGGTGGCGTTCGCCGACGGCGCCGGGCCGACCACGTAGACGAGCCCGACCGCGGCCGCCGACGCCATCGAGAGCGACACACTTCGAAGAATCGCCGACATGTAACACCTTTCGAGCGGCGGGACACCGCATTGACGTCCGCAGTTGGCTCATGTGACGATAGTGATCAGCGCGGCTGTTGTGACTAGTGATGCGACGATAGGTACGTTTCCGTGACCGTGTCGCAACGAGGCCGATCCCGCCGTCGGCTGGTTTGCTCCAGTCTTGTTTGCGCAGACAGCCCCCACCGAGCCGGTTTCCTGCGCCGGTCCCCCGCGTTATCGCTGCAAGGCGGGCGCCGAGCCGGTTTCCCGCGCCGGTCCCCCGCGTTATCGCTGCAAGGCGGGCGCCGCAACGAAGGCCCGAAGCCCGTCGGGACCCCGTGCGGTCAGCACCGGGGCCGAGTACGCTCCCGTCGTTGGCCGGGTTCGGCAAACGCCGACGTAGGCCTCGCGGCCCGCCAAGGAGGGCGACCGATGCGTGATGCCGTGCAGGACAAGCCGTTCGGAGGCCAGGCGTATCTTCGCCGGGTGGTCGCCGCGTCCATGGCCGGCACGGTCGTGGAATGGTACGAATTCTTCCTCTACGGGACCGCGGCCACCCTGGTCTTCAGCAAGGTGTTCTTCCCGCGCGGCGGCAACGAACTCGACGCGATCCTGGCCGCGTTCGTGACCTATGCGGTCGGCTTCGCCGCCCGTCCGCTCGGTGGCATCGTCTTCGGCCAGCTCGGTGACCGCCTCGGGCGCAAGAAGCTGCTGCAGCTCAGCCTGCTGCTGGTCGGCGTCGCCACCTTCGCCATGGGCTGCCTGCCCACCTACGCCCAGATCGGCTACTGGGCCCCCACGCTGCTGGTGGTGCTCCGCTTCGTCCAGGGCTTCGCCGTCGGCGGCGAATGGGGCGGGGCCGTCCTCCTGGTCGCCGAGCACAGCCCCAGGGCCAGCCGCGGTTTCTGCGCGAGCTGGCCGCAGGCCGGCGTGCCGGGCGGCAACATGCTGGCGACCGTGGTGCTGCTGGTGCTCACCTCGACGCTGCCCGACGCGGCGTTCCTGAGCTGGGGTTGGCGCGTCGGCTTCTGGCTTTCCGCGGTCGTCGTTCTGATCGGTTACTACATCCGCACCAAAGTGACGGACGCACCGATCTTCTACGAGGCGCAAGAACAACCCCAAGCCCTCGTTGCCAACCGGTTCGGCGTTGTCGAGGTGGTGAAGCGTTACCCACGCGGCGTTTTCACCGCCATGGGCATGCGGCTGGGCGAAAACACCATGTACTACCTGGTGGTCACCTTCTCCATCACCTATCTCAAGGTGCACGTGCACGCCGACACCAAGGCCATCCTGTGGTGGCTGCTGGCCGCGCACGCCGTGCACTTTGTGGTCATTCCGCTCGCCGGCAGCCTCAGCGACCGATTCGGTAGGCGCCCAATCTATTTCGTCGGCGCCCTCGCAGCATGCAGCTGGGGTTTCTTCGCCTTCCCGATGATGGACAGCGGACACCACGCGATCATCCTGTCCGCGATCGTAATTGGACTCGTGTTTCATGGGCTCATGTACGCGGTCCAGCCGGCGGCGATGGCCGAGATGTTCCCGACCCGGATGCGGTATTCGGGGGTATCGCTGGGCTACCAGGTGACATCGATAGTGGCGGGCTCGCTGGCGCCGATCATCGCGGTTCGCCTGCTCGAGACCTACAGATCCGCGGTGCCCATCGCCTGGTATCTGGCGGCGACCGCCGCGGTCAGCGCGCTGGCCGTCCTGGCCGCGGCCGAGACGAAGGGCGTCGACCTGGCCGCGATCGACCTCGCCGACGCCCACCACCCGAAGGCGGGCCCGGAGCCCACCGAACTCGTGGAGGGGGCCGCCTGAACCCCGGCGCCGAACGAGGTTGTGTCCGCATGTTTGTGTACGGCCGTACGGGGCAATGTTCCATGAGAGGCGCACGCGTCGGCCGGCCTTCGCGTTCGCCTAGGTCCCGTCGGTTCAGCCCGAGAGCCGACGGGGCCGCCCTCTTTTTGGCGAACCCTTCCCCTCGACCGCTCGCGGATACGCCTGAACCACGGGGCGATCCAGGAGTACCGTGCGGCGTATGGATGGCTCGTCAAGCGTGTGGATCCTGGGCGGTTGGCAAACCGATTTCGCTCGCAACCTCACCAAGGAGGGCCGCGACTTCGCCGCCCTGACCGCCGAGGTCGTCGAGGGGACGCTCGCCTCGGCGAAGGTGAACGCCGCCGACATCGAGGTGGTGCACGTAGCGAACGCCTTCGGCGAGATGTTCGCAAGCCAGGGCCACCTCGGGGCGATGCCGGCCACGGTGTGCGCCGACCTCTGGGACACGCCGGCGTCCCGGCACGAGGCGGCGTGCGCGTCGGGCAGCGTCGCGACGCTGGCGGCGATGGCCGATCTGCGGTCGGGCGCCTATGGCACGGCACTGGTGGTGGGGATCGAACTCGAGAAGACCGTGCCCGGTGACACCGCCGCCCAACACCTGGGTGCCGCCGCATGGACGGGACACGAGGGAGCCGGCGCGCGGTACCTGTGGCCGTCGATGTTCGCTGAGGTCGCCGACGAGTACGACCGGCGCTACGGCCTGGACGACGCGCACCTGCGGGCCATCGCGCAGCTGAACTTCGCCAACGCCCGGCGCAACCCCAACGCCCAGACCCGCGCGTGGACCGTCCCCGACCGCATCACCGACGACGACGCGACGAACCCCGTCACCGAGGGCCGACTGCGACGCTACGACTGCAGCCAAATGACCGACGGGGCAGCGGGATTGGTCTTGGTCGGCGATGCCTACCTGCGCGACCATCCCGACGCGCGACCCATCGGCCGCATCGACGGCTGGGGGCACCGCACGGTAGGGCTTGGACTGCGACAGAAACTGGACAGGGCGGCGGACGACCCATACGTCCTTCCGCACGTGCGGGCGGCGGCGCACGACGCGTTGCGGCGCGCGCGGCTGACCCTCGAGGACCTCGACGGGTACGAGGTGCACGACTGCTTCACCCCCAGCGAGTACCTGGCCATCGACCACATCGGGCTGACCGGCCCCGGCGAGTCCTGGAAGGCCATCGAAAACGGTGAGATCGAGATCGGCGGCCGGCTTCCCATCAACCCCAGCGGCGGGCTGATCGGCGGCGGCCACCCGGTCGGGGCCTCGGGCGTGCGCATGCTGCTCGATGCGGCCAAGCAGGTCAGCGGTGCGGCCGGCGACTATCAGGTGGAGGGGGCCAACACGTTCGGCACCCTCAATTTCGGCGGCAGCACCGCAACGACCGTGAGCTTTGTTGTCAGCGCGGCGGAGGGGGCCTGACATGGACGTCGAGATCGTCGGCAAGTTCCTGTCCACGCTGCCCGAGGACGACGACCACCCGTACCGGACCGGGCCCTGGCGCCCGCAGACCACCGAGTGGGACGCCGACGACCTCACCGCCGTGCAGGGCGAACTCCCGCGCGACCTGGACGGCATCTATCTGCGCAACACCGAGAACCCGCTGCACCCGGCGCTGAAGACCTATCACCCGTTCGACGGCGACGCCATGCTGCACATGGTCGGCTTCCGCGACGGGAAAGCCCTCTACCGCAACCGTTTTGTCCGCACGGACGGGTTTCTGGCGGAGAACGAGGCCGGCGAACCGCTGTGGCCGGGGCTGGCCGAGCCGGTGCAACTGGCCAAGCGTGACGAGGGCTGGGGCGCCCGCACCTTGATGAAGGACGCGTCGAGCACCGACGTCATCGTGCACCGGGGCGTCGCGCTGACCAGCTTCTACCAATGCGGCGACCTGTATCGCGTCAACCCATACTCCGGCGAGAACCTGGGCAAGGAGAGCTGGAACGGGCGCTTCCCGACCGATTGGGGGGTGTCCGCGCACCCGAAGGTCGACGGCAAAACCGGCGAATTGCTGTTCTTCAACTACAGCAAGCGGGACCCGTACATGCGCTACGGCGTCGTCGACCAGAACAACGAGCTGGTCCACTACGTCGACATCCCGCTGCCCGGGCCCCGCCTACCGCACGACATGGCGTTCACCGAAAACTACGTGATTCTCAACGACTTTCCGCTGTTCTGGGACCCCAGGCTGCTCGAGCAGGACGTGCACGCGCCGCGGTTCTACCCCGACATCCCGTCCCGTTTCGCGATCCTGCCTCGCCGCGGCGGCACCGACGAGATCCGTTGGTTCGAGGCGGACCCGACGTTCGTGCTGCACTTCGTCAACGCCTACGAGGAGGGCGACGAGATTGTGCTCGACGGTTTCTTCGAGGACGATCCCTCCCCCGCCGACACCGGTGGATCGAAGTGGGACAGGCTGTTTCGCTTCCTCGCGTTGGACCGCCTGCAGTCGCGGCTGCACCGGTGGCGTTTCAACCTCGCCACCGGTGCCGTGCGCGAAGAGCGGTTGTCGGAGTCGATCACCGAATTCGGCACCATCAACCCCGATTACGCCGCCGGCGACTACCGCTACGCCTATGCCGCCACCGGCAAGCCGGGCTGGTTCCTGTTCGACGGTTTGGTCAAACACGACCTGCGCACCGGAGGCCAGCAGGCGTTCTCCTTCGGCGACGGGGTCTACGGAAGTGAAACGGCGATGGCGCCACGCGTCGGCGCCACCGGCGAGGATGACGGTTATCTGGTCACCCTCACCACCGACATGAACGCCGACGCCTCCTACTGCGTGATCTTCGACGCGGCCCGGCTCGAAGACGGGCCGGTGTGCAAACTCCAACTGCCGGAACGCATTTCCAGCGGAACCCATTCGACGTGGGCGCCCGGCGCGCAGCTGCGGCGCTGGGATACCGCGGAGTCGGCGGCGAGCGCGGTGGGGCTGTGATGGACGAGCACCGGCGCCACCGCACGCACTGGCCGGCGCAGCTGGCCTCGATCGGCGGCATCCGCTTCGCGCGCCGGTCGGCCAACTTCAAAGAGACCGTGCGCTTCTACCGTGAGCTCGTGGGGCTGCCGCTGTTCGAGACGTTCGGCGAAAGCTACGGCAGCAACGGCGCGATCTTCGGCCTGCCCAGCTGGAACCTGACGCTGGAGATCGTGGAGTCCACCGAACCCGTCGCGGTGGACCATCACGAACAGCTGTGCCTGTACTTCCCCGACCGGCAGGCGCAGCAGGCGGCGATCGCGCGGCTGCAGGAGGCCGGCCTGGAACCCACCGAGCAGCACCCGTACTGGGAGGCGACGGGCGCGGTCACCTACCGCGACCCCGATGGCCGCGAAATCGTGTTCGCGCCCTTCGTGTTCGGCGTCAACGAGCCAAGCGACAGCGCCGCCTCGGGCACGCACGAGTTCCCGTCGAACTAGCGCCCGGACCGACCCGACACCAGGGCCGCGACGACCGCCGCGATCGAGCACACCACCGCCCCGGCCTCCGCCACCGCGCCCACGTAAAGGCCATACTGCGCCGAGACCGGCGGATTGACGTTGAGCTTGTAGTACCACACCGTGAGCGCGACGATCAACAGCGAAATCAGAAGTGCGCCAACCGAAGCGAGCCGCACCGACAGGCCACGGCCGACCATCGCCCCGGTCACCAGCAGCGCCGAGGACAGCAAGACGATCAGCTGGCCGGCGCCGAACCCGCGGGGAAGTTCGAGGTTGCCGTGCGCGCCCCCGATGGCGTTGGCCCAGCCCCCGCCGTTGACCGCCGTCGTCAACCAGGGCAGCCACGCGCTGGCCGAGATCACCACCGCGAACAGCGCCACCAGCCAACCCGGGCGCAGAGTCATGTAAGCGAGATTAGCCGACCGGGGAGCGGCGATCGCGGCGATCAGTGGCCAACGCCGCCGTGTCCATTCATGCCCGGGTCGGGCCTGGTGAACACCGTCACGAAGTTCTGCAGCGACGCGTCGATGTCGCCGCGCAGCGCGGCCGCGACGATCATGCCGATCGGCCCGAACAGCGCCGGGCCGCCGAGGTGCACGTCGAAGCTGACGATGGAGCCCTCCTGCGCGGGCTGGACTTTGGCCATCAGCTTGACCTTGACGCCACCGACGCCGTCACCGTTGAGGGTCATGCCCTCCGGCGGCTTGTACCGCACCACCGTCCACTTGATCCGGTTGTACATGCCCTTGACTTCGACGATCGACTCCACGACCGTGCCCTTGTCGATGTCGTCGGGCAGTTTGCTGCGCCACACCCGGTGAATGGTCAGCCAGTCCTTGTACCGGGACAGGTCCGAGGCATGCTTCCAGGCCACCTCGGGGGGCAGCGGGACGTCGATGGATCCGGAGAGTTTCGCCATGAGCTCAGTTCTCGTTGTCGCCTTTTGCGGATTCGGCCGCCTTCTTGACCTCGTCTTGCACTTTGTGGATGGTGTCGGAGTACTTGCCCTGCGTCTTGTCGTCGACGAATTCGCCGGCCTTGTCGATGACCGTCTCGACCTTGTCGGCGTTCTGCGACAGCAGCTCTTTGGCCTTGTCCAGGAATCCCATGTACCCCGTCCTTTCCCCGCCGAAATCCTACTAACCCTTCGGGTCCGCGCTCGCCGGTGGTCAGCGCCACAACCGCGGCTGTACGCCCAGCATCCGGGCCCGGATCCACCACATCGCCTCCACGGCGGCGGCGCCCAGCACACCGATCCCGACGGCGGTCGACGTCATCGCGATGTTCGAGGGGTCCAGCAGGAACGCCTTGCGGGCCAGCGGGATGCTGAAGATCACCACGTAGGCCAGCCCGGAACCGATGACCAACGCGACCCGCCACCACTGGTAGGGGCGGGCCACCACCGCGAGCACCCACAGCGCGGTCATCAGCAGCGTGATCAGGGCCGCGGTCGACGCCTGCTCCTGTTGCTGGAACGTCGCGTGCCGGCCGTGGTAGGCCAACAGGTACGACGCGAACGTCGCGGTGCCGACGATCAGCCCCGAGGGCAGCGCCGAGCTCAGCACCCGCCGCACGAAGCCGGGGTTGGCGCGTTCGTTGTTGGGGGCGAGCGACAAGATGAACGACGGGATCCCGATGGTGAACCACGCCGCGATGGTGACGTGGATCGGCTGGAACGGGTAGAGCAAGGGATCGGCCTTGATCACCTTGGAAAACAGGCATTCGATGCCCACCAGCAGCGCCAGCAGCACCGAGTAGACCGTCTTGGTCAGAAACAGGTTGGCGACCCGCTCGATGTTGCCGATCACCCGCCTGCCCTCCGCGACCACGTACGGCAGGGTGGCAAACCTGTTGTCCAGCAACACGATCTGCGCGACCGCACGCGACGCCGGGCTGCCGGCGCCCATCGCGACGCCGATGTCGGCGTCCTTGAGGGCCAGCACGTCGTTCACGCCGTCGCCGGTCATCGCGACGGTATGCCCGTGCGATTGCAGGGCATGCACGATCGCGCGCTTCTGGTCGGGTCGCACCCGGCCGAAGGTGGTGTAGGCGTCCAGCGCGTCGGCCAGTTGCGGGGGCTCCGACGGTAGGTTGCGCGCGTCCATCGTCTCGCCGCGCAGCCCGAGCTTGTCGGCGACGGCACCGACCGACACCGCGTTGTCGCCGGAGATCACCTTGACCGAAACCCCTTGCTCGGCAAAATAATCCAGTGTTTCCGCCGCGTCCGGACGCACCCGTTGTTCGAGGACCACCAACGCGGCGGGGGTGACGCTGCCCGGGGCGTCCGGGTGGTCGACGGGCACGTCGCCGGTGCCGAGCAACAGGACCCGCAGCCCCTGCGCGCCGATCCGCTCGGCCTGCCCGGCGGCCGCCGACGCCGGATCGAGCAGCACGTCGGGCGCCCCGATCACCCAGTTGCCGTGCTCGGCGTAGGACACCCCGCTCCACTTGGTGGACGACTTGAACGGCGCTGTCGCCGTGGCGGTCCAGCCGGGTGGCCGCTGGTAGGTCTCGGCGATCGCCTGCATGCTGGCGTTCGGGCGCGGGTCGGCGGCGGCCAGCGCCGCGAGGGCGTCGGCGACGCGGTTGCGCTGTGCCGCTTCGAATTCCTCGACGCCCGCCACGCGCATGCCGTTTTCGGTCAGGGTGCCCGTCTTGTCCGCGCACACCACGTCGACCCGGGCCAGCCCCTCGATGGCGGGCAGCTCCTGGACCAGGCACCGGCGCTGGCCCAGCCGGACCACCCCGACGGCGAACGCGACCGACGTCAGTAGGACCAGGCCTTCGGGCACCATCGGCACCAGGGCGCCCACCGTCCGCAGCACGGACTGCCGCCAGCCCGTGTGCGTGGTGAACAACTGGGTGTAGATCGTCAGCAGACCGGCGGGCACCAACAGGTAGGTGATGAACTGCAGGATGCGGTTGATGCCGTTGCGCAGTTCGGATTTGACGAGGGTGAACTTGCTGGCCTCCTCGGCGAGCTTGGCGGCATACGCCTCCGGCCCGACCTTCGTGGCGCGGTAGGCACCCGTTCCGGCGACGACGAAGCTGCCCGACATCACGGGGTCGCCGGTGGCCTTGCCGATCGGGTCCGCCTCGCCGGTCAGCAGCGACTCGTCGACCTCCAGGTTCGTCTCCTCGACGACCTGGCCGTCGACGACGATCTGGTCGCCCGGGCCGAGCTCGATGATGTCGTCGAGCACCACCTCGGCGGGCGAGCGGGTGCTGGTCCCGGATTGCCTGCGCACCAACGGTTTCGCCTGCCCGACGATCGCCAGGGCGTCCAGCGTCTGCTTGGCGCGGATTTCCTGGACCATGCCGACGACGCTGTTGGCGACGATGAGCAGGCCGAACATCCCGTTGATCAGCGAACCCGTCGCCAGCACGATCAGCAGCAACACCCCCAGGATCGCGTTGATCCGGGTGAAGACGTTGGCCCGCACGATGTCCGCGATGCTACGGGTGGCGCGTTCGCGGACCGCGTTGCTCTTGCCCTCGGCGACCCGCTGCGCCACCTCGGCATCGGTCAGGCCGGCGATCATCGGGTGAACGTTCCCAACTTGTCCGAGTCGTAGTACTCCAGGTTCAGGGTGTTCCCGGCGAACACGGCCTTGGAAATCGTTCCGGGCGGGGCGTTTTCGTCGGTCAGACCGAAGGTGAAGGTGTCGCCGTCCCAGTGCGTCAGGGCGACCGTCCGGTTCTTCGGTCCCATCGCCAGTTGCAGGGCGCCATCGCGTTCGGTGACGATGGCCGGGCCCCAGTAGTCGCTGGCGTAGACGCCCACGTAGTCGCCCAGCGGTTTGGCCGGGCCGGGGTTGGCGGGTGGCTGCTTGCCCACCAGCGAGCCCTCCGGATTGTTCAGCCAGCCGATCGCCTTCTTGTAGAGGGCGGCCCAATCCTCGCGGATCTGGCCGTATTGCACGAGGTCCATGAACTGGGCGGTCAGGGTTTCCGGGATGCCGTAGGGGGCGCCGTTCGTCAGCGCGACGATGCCCAGGTCTTCGGAGGGCAGCACCACGAAGTTGGTCGCCGCGCCCAAATCGAAAGCGCCGGAATGGCTGTACTCGGTGCGACCCGAGGAGTCCACCGACGCGTTGAAGCCGTATCCGTAGAAACCCGAGCGCCCCTTGGGCGTCGACGCGGGCGCCGACACCGTCTGCGGTCTGATGGCCGGCAGCAAGGCCTCCGCCGACGCGACCCGCTGTCCGTTGTAGGTTCCGTTGCCCAGCAACATCATCAGCCAACGGGCCATGTCGTTCACCGACGAACTCACGCCCCCGGCCGGCGACTGGGGGTCGGGATCGCGCTGGAATCGGGGCTCCCACTTGTCGGCGACCTTGATGTGGTTGACCGCGCGGTCGGGCCGCGCGACGAAGTCGGCGAAGCGCGAACTGGTCGACGTCATTCCCAGCGGGCGGTAGAGCACCTCGTCCGACAGGTCCTCCCACGATTTGCCCGCCGCGGCGGCCACCGCCTCGGCCGCGGCGGTCACGCCGTAGTTGGTGTAGGCGTAGCTGGCCCGAAAAGGGGCCAGCGGCAGGTACTTCAGCCGCTCGAGGGTCTGGCGACGGTCGTAGCCGAGGTCTTCGAGTTTGTCACCGGCGTGATCGGGCAGCCCGGAACGGTGCGAGTACAGGTCGCCGACGGTCACGTGGCCGGTGACGTACGGATCGCTCAGCGCGAACCACGGCAGCCTGGACGTGACCGGGGTGTCCCATGCGACGACGTGGTCGCTGACTTCGTGCGCGACCACCGTAGCGCCGACCGATTTGGAGACCGAGGCCAACTGGAAGACGGTGTCGGCGTCCACCTTGTTGTCCTGGCGCTGCCCCTTGCTGACGTCTCTGAGTCCGAAACCCTTGGCGTATAGCACTTTCCCGCCGTGGACGATCGCCACGGCCATCCCGGGGACGCCGGTGGCCTTCATCAGGTCGCCGACCAGGCCGTCGACCTTTGCGACGGCGTCGTCGATGCGGCCGGCGGGGATCGCCAGGCCGGACACCTCGTTGGGCGGCGCGTCAGAGAGCGCGGGTGGGCTGGATGCCGGCTGCGCGGGCCCGCATCCGGTCACGCCGAGCAGCACCGCGGCGGCGGCCGCGGCCGCGCGTTTCGTCATGGCCGAACCTTAGCCTGGGGAGGTCGCCGGACCCCCGAATCAGAGCCGCCACCAGGGATTCGATTTCACCGCCGCGGGATCGACGCGTTGCCCGGGGGCGGGGACGGCCACATTGACTTGTTCCGTTCCCGCGGCGACGAGCAGGCGTTCCACCGGCTCGGCCCACGGGTGCGGGGCCAGCCGGAAGGTGCCCCAGTGGATCGGGACCAGCAGGCCGGCGTCGGTGAGATCCAGGTGTGCCCGCACCGCCTCCTCGGGGTTCATGTGCACGTCCGGCCACGCCGTGTTGTAGGCACCGATGGGCAGCAGGGTCAGGTCGAACGGTCCGTGCTCTTCGCCGATGTGCGCGAAGCTCTTGGTGTAGCCGGTGTCCCCGCCGAAATACGCCCGATGGTTCGGCCCGGCGAAGGCCCACGACGCCCACAGCGTGGTGTTGCGGTCCAGGAAGCGGCCCGAAAAATGCCGCGCCGGCATGCAAGTGATGGTCAACTGGTCGACCTGCTGGCTCTGATGCCAGTCGAGCTCGACGATGCGGTGCTCCGGGATGCCCCACGCGCGCAGGTGGGCACCGACGCCGAGCGGCACGAAGAACGGGGCCCGCTGGGTGCGGGCCAGCGCGGCCACCGTGTCGATGTCCAGGTGGTCGTAGTGGTCATGGCTGATCACCACCGCATCGACGGCGGGCAGCCCCTCCAGCTGCACCGGCGGCGGATGCAGCCGCTGCGGCCCGACGATGTCCGAGGGCGAGCATCGGTCGCTCCACACCGGGTCGGTGAGCACCCGGTAGCCGTCGATCTCCAGCAGCGCCGTCGAGTGACCGAACCAGCTGACGGCGAGCCGGCCGGGATCACCGTCGAAGATCGCCGGCGCGGCCAACGGGATCGGCGCCGCCGGCCTGCCCACGCTGCGATTCGCGATCAACTCCCACAGCACCAGCCGCAGTTCCTCGCGGTCCATCGTGGACTCGGAGGCGGGCTCGAGATTGACGAAGACACCGTCGCGGTAGTTCGGTGACGACTCGGTCACCGCCCGGATCGACGCGGGGTGAGCGCCGAGGGCCGCCGGCGCGCCGTGCAGCGCCCGCACCACCCAACCACCGGCCGCCAGCGACGCCGTACCGGCGGCCAGTCGCAGCGCCCCCCGCAGCATGACCGTCAGGCCCCCTGGAACTTCGGCGGCCGCTTCTCGATGCGCGCGACCTGGGCTTCGATGACGTCCTGGCTGCCCCAGGCCCGGTCGAAGAGCTCCTTGTGCTCCGGCGCGGCCTCCTCGATGGCGCCGTCGTCGTTCAGGACCCGCTTGGCGTGCTGGATTGCCAACGGCGCCAGGCCCGCGATCTCGGCGGCCCAGGCCTGGGCGTCGGCCAGCGTCCCGATGCGGTTGGCCATCCCGGTCTGCAGCGCAACGTCGGCGGTGAGCTTCTCCGCGGTCAGCAGCATGGCCCGGGCACGGCCGTGACCGACCAGCGATGACAGTCGCCGGATGCTCCAGTTGTCAAGGGCCAGGCCGTATTTCGATGTGGGGAATTGGAAGAACGCTTCCGGCGCGACGACCCGCAGATCGCATTGCATGGCCAGTTGCAGGCCCGCGCCGATCGCGGGGCCGTTGACGGCGGCGATCACCGGGATCAGCGTGGTGTCCATCACCTTGTGCAGCTCGATGAGCCGGTCGGGATAGTCGGCGGCGAACGCGTCGCCACTCAGGTCGGCGCCGGCGCAGAACGCCGTGCCCTGGCCGGTCAGCACGATGGCCCGGACGGTCCCGTCGCTCGCCTTCTGGAAGGCCTCCCGCAGCTCCTCCACCAGCTGGGAGTTGAGGGCATTGCGGCGTTCGGGCCGCTGCAGCTCAATGGTCAGCACGGCTTCGGCCTGGGTAACACCGATCATGGCAGCCACCCTATATAGCCTCGTTTCGTGAGTCGTATCACGGCTGCTCAGCTGCGCGACGCGGTACTGGATGAGGGCTCTTTCGTCCGCTGGGACAGCGAGCCGCTCGCCATCCCGGTCAGCGAGGCGTACGCGCGAGAGCTGGCCGACGCGCGGGCGGCCAGCGGCCTGGACGAATCGGTGCTGACCGGCGAGGGCCGGATCTTCGGGCGCCGGGTGGCGGTCGTGGTCTGCGAGTTCGGCTTTCTCGGCGGCTCGATCGGGGTGGCGGCCGCCGAAGGGATCACCGCCGCGGTGCAACGGGCGACCGCCGAGGGGCTCCCGCTGCTGGCGTCGCCGAGCTCCGGCGGCACCCGCATGCAGGAGGGCACGGTCGCGTTTCTGCAGATGGTGAAGATCGCCGCCGCCGTCCGCCTGCACACGCGCGCCCACCTGCCCTACCTGGTCTACCTGCGCAACCCGACCACGGGCGGCGTGTTCGCGTCGTGGGGTTCGCTGGGGCACGTCACGGTCGCCGAGCCGGGCGCGCTGATCGGGTTCCTCGGGCCGCGGGTGTACCAGCTGCTCTACGGCGAACCCTTCCCCGAGGGCGTCCAGACGGCGGAAAACCTGCAGCGCCACGGCGTGATCGACGGCGTCGTCCCGGTGGGTGAGCTGCGCCGGATGCTGGACCGCGCGCTGACGGTGATCGCCGACCCGCCCGAGCCCCTGCCGGCGGCGCCGCCGCCCGAGCCGATCCCCGACGTGCCGGCGTGGGACTCGGTGGTGGCCTCCCGCCGCCCGGACCGCCCGGGGGTGGGGCTGCTGCTGCGCCACGGCGCCACCAACCTGGTGTTGCTGTCGGGCACGGAACAGGGCGAGGCGGCGACGACGCTGTTGGCGCTGGCCCGGTTCGCCGGCCAGCCCGCGGTGGTGCTCGGCCAGCAGCGGGTGACGGGCGGGATGGTGGGGCCCGCGTCGCTGCGCGAGGCCCGGCGCGGCATGGCGCTGGCCGCCGAGCTGCGCCTGCCGCTGGTGCTGGTGATCGACACCGCCGGCCCCGCCCTGTCGGCCGAGGCCGAACAGGGCGGGTTGGCCGGGCAGATCGCCCAGTGCCTGGCCGAGCTGGTGACCCTCGACACCCCGACGGTGTCGGTGTTGCTCGGGCAGGGCAGCGGCGGGCCGGCGCTGGCGATGGTGCCCGCCGATCGGGTGCTGTGTGCGTTGCACGGCTGGCTGGCGCCGCTGCCGCCGGAAGGCGCGAGCGCGATCGTCTTCCGTGACACCGACCACGCCGCGGACCTCGCTGCGGCGCAAGGCATCCGGTCAGCCGACCTGCTGGCATCGGGCATCGTCGACGCAGTCGTGCCCGAGCATCCCGACGCGGCCGACGAGCCGGTCGAGTTCTGCCGGCGGCTCTCGCGCGCCATCGCCGCCGAACTGCGGGGGCTGAGCGCGCTCCCCGGCGACGAGCGCCTGTCCGCCCGACTGCGGCGCTACCGCCGCATCGGGCTGCCGTGACGCCCCGACGTCTCGCGACTCAGCCCTCCGGCAGCCCGAGGTAGCGCTGGATCGTCGGGCCCAGCCACTCCACGATCTCGTCTCGGCTCATCCCGACGACCGGCGGCAGCCGTAACACGAAGCGGCACAAGGCCATTCCGAGGATCTGCGTAGCGATCAGCCCGGCCCGCACACCGATGTCGCTCGGCGGCACGAAGGACGCCACCAGCGGTTCGATCTGGCTTCCGAAGATCTCCTGCATCCGTTGCGCCGCTTCGCCATTGGTGGCGCTGGACCGCAACAGGATCACCAGCGCCTCGTCACCCTCCCAGCGTTCGAGAAAGTGCCGGACCAGCGAGCGCCCGACCTGCGCCGGGTCGGCCGCGGCCAGGTCGGGAAAGCGCAAGTCGAACTCGGCCGCGGCGGCGAACAGTTTGTCCTTGCTGCCGTAGTACCGCATGACCATCGCGGGATCGATCCCGGCGTCCGCGGCGATCGCCCGAATGGTCGCGCCCTGAAAACCCACGGCGCCGAATCGCTCGCGGGCCGCCGCCAGGATTACCGCCTTCGTCTCGTCCGACGACCTTCTCATGCCAACGATTGTAGGCCAACAACTGTTGACATCGCGCGACCGGCGCGCCAGCATGGAGGTATGTCAACAAGCGTTGACCAACCCACGAGGGAGAGGAGCCGGCCATGCAAGACACCGATGTCCTGGTGGTAGGCGCAGGTCCGACCGGTCTGACGCTCGCGGCGGCACTGCTGCGCCGCGGGATCGGGGTGACCGTGGTCGACAAAATGGCGGCCGGCGCCCACACGTCGCGCGCCGCCGCCGTCAACTCCCGCACCCTGGAGGTGCTCGAAGAGCTCGACGTGTCCCGGCGGATGGTCAAGGCGGGGCTGATCGCACCGCGATTCACCATGCGGCAGGGCCGGCGCATCCTGATGCCCGTCGACTTCGACCAGCTGCCCTCGGCCCACCCGTACACGCTGATGCTGTCCCAGGCCGACACCGAGCGGCTGTTGCTCGAGCGGCTCCGCGAACTCGGCGGCGACGTGGTCCGGCCCAAGGTGCTGAGCCGCATCATCCAGGACGCCGACGGCGTCACGGCGACGTTCGACGACGGCGACACCATCAGGGCGCGCTATGCCGTCGGCGCGGACGGCATGCACAGCACCGTGCGCGCGCAAGCCGGAATCGGCTTCCGGGGCGGGGAATTCGCCGAATCATTCACGCTCGCCGACGTCCGGGTGACCGGCGAGGCGCCGCGCAACGAGGTGATCCTGTTCTACGCCAAGGACGGCCTGACGGTGCTGGCGCCGCTGCCCGGCGACATCTTCCGCGTCGTCGCGCCAACGGTCCACGCGCCCGAGCGGCCGTCGGCCGAGTTCGTGCAGGCGCTGCTGGATGCCCGGGGCTTCGGGCCGGGGCGAACGGTGGTCACCGAACTGATCTGGGGCTCGCGGTTCCACATCCATCACCGCGTCGCCGACAGCTACCGGGCCAGCCGGCTGCTGCTGGCCGGCGACGCGGCCCACGTGCACAGCCCCGCCGGGGGCCAGGGCATGAACCTGGGCATCGCCGATGCGTCGGCGCTGGCGGGGGCGCTCGCCGAGGTCCTGCGCGGCGGCCCGGAGGCGGCGCTGGACGTCTACAGCGCCACCCAGCGCGAGCGCGCCGAGCGTGTGCTGAAACTGACGGGGCGGCTGACCCGGGTCTCGACCCTGCCTCGCCCGTTGCGTCCCCTGCGCAACGCGGGAATGCGGCTGGCCGCACGGTTTCCCGCGGTGCGGCGGCAGCTGGCGCTGCGGTTGAGCGGGCTCGCGGCCCGATAAGCCAACTCCGCATCAGCCCGGCGTGACCCGCCGCATCCGAGCGAATCCCGAAGGCCGGCACCCCATTTCGTCCGCACGCCGATACCAGCGGGCAGTTGCGGCGCAGCGTCGAAACCGTAACCTTTTGGGCACCGGCGGCCCATCCTGGGCGCCGCCGCCGCGAACAATCAGGCAAGATGGGCGGCATGGACACCGGTGGGATCTCACCTCGCGTCTTGGTCGTCGACGACGACTCCGATGTGCTCGCCTCGCTCGAGCGCGGCCTGCGGCTGTCCGGGTTCGAGGTGTCGACCGCGGTCGACGGCGCGGAAGCCCTGCGCAGCGCCACCGAGACCCGGCCGGACGCGATCGTGCTGGACATCAACATGCCCGTCCTGGACGGCGTCAGCGTCGTCACAGCGCTGCGGGCGATGGACAACGACGTCCCGGTCTGCGTGCTCTCCGCCCGCAGCTCGGTCGACGACCGCGTGGCCGGGCTCGAGGCCGGCGCCGACGACTACTTGGTCAAGCCGTTCGTGTTGGCCGAGCTCGTCGCGCGGGTCAAGGCGCTGCTGCGCCGCCGCGGCGCGACGGCAACCTCGTCGTCGGAAACAATCACCGTCGGTCCGCTGGAGGTGGACATCCCAGGCCGGCGCGCCCGGGTCAACGGCGTCGACGTCGACCTGACCAAGCGGGAGTTCGACCTGCTGGCGGTGCTGGCCGAGCACAAGACCGCGGTGCTGTCCCGCGCGCAGCTGCTGGAGCTGGTGTGGGGTTACGACTTCGCCGCCGACACCAACGTGGTCGACGTCTTCATCGGTTACCTGCGCCGCAAGCTGGAGGCCAACGGCGGTCCCAGGCTGCTGCACACCGTCCGCGGAGTAGGGTTCGTGCTGCGCATGCAGTAACCAGGTCGAGCGACCATGAATTTTCTGTCCCGGATCCTGACCCGTACGCCCTCGCTACGGGCCCGGGTGGTGGTCGCGACGGTCATCGGGGCGGCGATCCCGGTGCTCATCGTCGGCGTCGTCGTCTGGGTGGGCATCACCAACGACCGCAAGGAGCGGCTGGACCGCCGGCTCGACGAGGCGGCGGGCTTCGCGATCCCCTTCCTGCCGCGCGGCCTCGACGAAATTCCCCGCTCCCCCAACGACAACGACGCGATCATGACGGTCCGCCGCGGCGACCTGGTCAAGTCGAACACGGACGTGACGCTGCCCAAGCTGGGCGTCGACTATGGCGACGCCTACGTCAACGGCGTGCGCTACCGCGTGCGGACGGTGGAGATTCCCGCGCCGGAGCCGACGTCGCTGGCCGTGGGCGCGACGTATGACGCGACGCTCGCCGAAACCAACAACCTGCACCGACGAGTGCTGTTGATTTGTGGCTTCGCCATCGTCTCGGCGGCGGTGTTCGCCTGGCTGCTGGCCGCGTTCGCGGTGCGGCCGTTCAAACAGCTCGCACAGCAGACCCGATCGATCGACGCCGGGGACGAGGCCCCGCGGGTGGAAGTGCACGGCGCCACCGAGGCCGTCGAGATCGCCGAAGCCATGCGGGGCATGCTGCAGCGAATCTGGAACGAGCAGAACCGCACCAAGGAGGCGCTCGCGTCGGCGCGCGACTTCGCCGCGGTGTCGTCGCACGAGCTGCGCACCCCGCTGACCGCGATGCGCACCAACCTCGAGGTGCTGTCCACCCTGGACATGTCTGACGATCAACGCAAAGAGGTGCTCGGCGACGTCATCCGCACCCAGTCGCGCATCGAGGCCACCCTGAGCGCCCTCGAACGGCTGGCCCAGGGCGAACTGTCGACGTCCGACGACCACGTGCCGGTCGACATCACCGAGTTGCTCGACCGCGCCGCCCACGACGCGATGCGCATCTACCCCGACCTCGACGTGTCGCTGGTGCCGTCGCCAACGTGCATCATCGTCGGACTGCCCGCCGGATTGCGCCTGGCGGTGGACAACGCGATCGCCAACGCCGTCAAGCACGGCGGCGCGACGCGGGTGCAGCTGTCGGCGGTGAGCTCGCGCGCCGGGGTGGAGATCGCCATCGACGACAACGGCGGCGGCGTTCCCGAAGGGGAACGCAGCGTGGTGTTCGAGCGGTTCTCCCGCGGGTCGACCGCGTCGCATTCGGGGTCCGGGCTGGGGCTGGCGCTGGTCGCCCAACAGGCCCACCTGCACGGCGGGACCGCCGCACTGGAGAGCAGCCCGCTGGGCGGCGCGCGGCTGGTGCTGCGCCTGCCCGGCCCGAGCTAAACGAGTTCGCTTGGGGCGCAAGGCTTTTGACCGGCTCCGCGCCCAGGCCCGCCCGACCGGCGCGGTCCGCGGAGGGTCGGGCACACTGGAGCGATGGGTAACGGCAACAAACCGACCGACAACGACACGCTGGCACACATCCGCGACCTGGTCGCCGAGGAGAAGGCCCTGCGGGCGCAGCTGCAACAGGGCGACATCTCCGAGTCGGAGGAACACGATCGCCTGCGCCGGCTCGAGGTCGAGCTCGACCAATGCTGGGACCTGCTGCGACAGCGCCGGGCGCTGCGCGACACCGGTGGTGACCCGCGGGAGGCGGAAGTGCGTCCGGCCGACGAGGTCGAGGGCTACCTGAACTGAGCGGCGACGCGGCAGACGTCGACGCCGTAGTCATAGGCGGCGGCCACAACGGCCTGGTGGCGGCGGGATACCTGGCGCGGGCGGGTCTTCGGGTGCGGTTGCTGGAGCGGCTGGGGCACGTGGGCGGGGCCGCCGTCTCGGCGCAGGCCTTCGACGGGGTCGGGGTCCGGCTGTCGCGGTACTCCTACCTGGTCAGCCTGCTCCCACCCCGCATCGTCGACGACCTGGGCGCCGCAGTGCGGTTGGCGCGCCGACGTTATTCCTCGTACACGCCCGACCCGGAGACCGGTGGGCGCCGTGGGCTGTTGATCGGCGCGGGCGCCGACACGTTCGCGGCGATCGGCGCCGACACCGACGCGCGGGGGTTCGCCGCGTTCTACCAACGCTGCCGCCTGGTGACCGGGCGGCTCTGGCCGACGCTGCTGGAGCCGTTGCGCACCCGCGAGCAGGCCCGCCGGCACGTCGTGGGCGACCCGGAAACGGCGGCCGCGTGGCACACCCTGATCGAGGAGCCGATCGGGCATGCCATCACCGCGGCCGTCGACAACGACGTGGTGCGCGGGGTGATCGCGACCGACGCGCTGATCGGAACGTTCGCCCGCCTCGACGACCCGTCGCTGATCCAGAACGTCTGCTTCCTGTATCACGTGCTCGGCGGGGGGACCGGGGACTGGGATGTCCCCGTCGGCGGGATGGGCGCGCTGACCGACGCCCTGGCCAGGGCCGCCGTCGGCCACGGCGCCGAAATCACCACCGGCGCAGAGGTTTACGCAGTCGAACCGGACGGCCTGGTCCGTTATCGCGCCGGGGGCAAGGAGCGACTGATCCGGGCCCGGTTCGTGCTCGCCGGGGTCACGCCGGCCGTGCTCGCCGGGCTGCTCGGCGAACGACCGCCCGCCCCCGCCCAGGGCGCGCAGGTCAAGGTGAACATGGTGCTGCGGCGCCTGCCCCGGTTGCGCGACGGCGGCGTCACACCCGAGCAGGCCTTCGCCGGGACGTTCCACGCGAACGAGACCTGGGCCCAGCTGGACGGCGGGTATGCCGACGCGGACGCCGGGCAGATCCCGGATCCCCTACCCTGCGAGGCGTATTGCCATTCCCTGACCGACCCGAGCATCCTGCCGGCCGACCTACGCGAATCGGGCGCGCACACCATGACCGTGTTCGGCCTGCACACCCCCCACTCGCTGTTCGACGGCAGCTACTCCGGCGCCCTGCGCGACCGGCTGACCGAATCGGTGCTGGCGTCGCTGAATTCCGTTCTGGCCGAACCGATTCAGGACGTCTTGATGGACGACGCCCAGGGCCGGCCATGCATCGAGACGACGACCACCCTGGACTTGCACCGCACGCTAAGGATGACCGCCGGAAACATCTTCCACGGCGGCCTGGCGTGGCCCTTCGCCGACGACGACGACCCGCTGGACACGCCGGCGCGGCAATGGGGGGTGGCCACCGCGCACGAGCGGATCATGCTGTGCGGCTCCGGCGCCCGCCGCGGCGGCGCGGTGTCGGGCATCGGCGGGCACAACGCCGCGATGGCGGTGTTGGCCTCGCTGACTGGCTAGCTGGCTAGCGGGCGTCGATCGTCTTGTAGTCGCGCTCGGTGTAGCCGGTGTAGATCTGGCGGGGACGGCCGATCTTGCTGTCGCCCTCGTCGTGCATCTCGCGCCAGTGCGCGATCCAGCCCGGCAGCCGCCCCAACGCGAACAGCACGGTGAACATCCGCACGGGGAAGCCGAGCGCCCGGTAGATCAGCCCGGTGTAGAAGTCGACGTTCGGGTACAGCTTGCGCTCGACGAAGTAGTCGTCGGTCAACGCCGCCTCTTCCAACTCCTTGGCGATCTCCAGCAGTGGGTCGCCGCCGAGCTTGGCCAGGATCTTGTCGGCCTGTTCCTTGACGATGCGGGCGCGGGGGTCGTAGTTCTTGTAGACCCGGTGACCGAAGCCCATCAGCTTGACGCCCTCTTCGCGGTTCTTGACCTTGCGGACGAACTCGCTGACGTCGTCGCCGCTTTCGCGGATCTGCTCGAGCATCTCGAGCACCGCCTGGTTGGCACCGCCGTGCAGCGGCCCCCACAGCGCGTTGATGCCACCGGAGATCGACGTGAACAGGTTGGCGCGCGAGGACCCCACCAGCCGCACCGTCGACGTCGAGCAGTTCTGCTCGTGGTCGGCGTGCAGGATCAGCAGCATGTCGAGAGCCCGGACCACCTCGGGATCTGCCTGGTACGGCTCGGCCGGCAGCCCGAACGTCATCCGCAGGAAGTTCTCCACCAGCGACAGCTTGTTGTCCGGGTAGAGGAACGGCTGCCCGACGGACTTCTTGTAGGCGTACGCGGCGATGGTGGGCAGCTTCGCGAGCAGGCGGATGGTCGACAGCTCGACCTGCCGGTTGTCCATCGGGTCCAGCGCGTCGGGGTAGTAGGCACTCAGCGCGTTCACCACGCTGGACAGCACCGGCATCGGGTGCGCGTTGCGCGGGAAGCCGTCGAAGAACCGCTTCAGGTCCTCGTGCAGCATGGTGTGCAGCTGGATCCGCTTGGTGAATTCAGCGAGCTGATCCTTGTCCGGCAGCTCGCCGTAGATCAGCAGGTAGCTCACCTCGATGAAGGTCGACTTCTCGGCGAGCTGCTCGATCGGGTAGCCGCGGTAACGCAGGATTCCGGCGTCGCCGTCGATGTAGGTGATGGAGCTCTTGCAGGCGGCGGTGTTGACGAAGCCGTTGTCGAAAGTCGTGTGCCCGGTCTTGGACAACAGGGGACCGAGCGCAATCCCGTCGGCACCTTCGGTGGCGCGAACGATCTCAAGGTCGATCTCGCCCCCCGGGTACTTCAGAGTTGCGGTGTCGTCGGTGTCGGCCACGAGAACCCCTTTGCGCTCTGGCTGGTATGGCTGCCCTGACTAGGTGCTTATAGGTGAAGGTAGTCGTTGTCGCGTTCGCGTGCCTGCCCGGGGTCGGGTCTGCGGCGTCGCACCGGCCCCTCGGCTCGGGTCAGGGCTGCAGGCGCTCGACCCGGTCGCCGATGACCCGGATCCGGTTATGCAACCGGTTCTCCCGCCCCTGCCAGAATTCGACCTCCTCCGCGGCGAGCAGGTAGCCGCCCCACCCCGGTGGCACCGGAACCTGCTCGCTGTCGGCGAAGCGCGCGGTCACCTCGGCCAGCTGGTCGAGTAGGGCCGCCCGCGAGGCGATCGGACGCGACTGCTGCGACGCCCACGCCCCCAGCTGCGAGCCGCGGGGTCGCTTGGACCAGTAGTCCTCGGTGACCTCTTCAGTGACCTTGCTCACCGCGCCGCGGACGTGCACCTGCCGACCCAGCAGGTACCAGGGAAAGGTCACCGACGCGTAGGGCGTCACCGCCAGGTCGGCGCCCTTGGCCGAGTCGTAGTTGGTGAAAAATGTGATCCCCGACTCGTCCACGCTCTTGCACAGCACCGTCCGGCTCGTCGGCCTGCCGTCGGCGACGGTGGCCAGGACCATGGCGTTGGGTTCCGCGACGCCGGAGCGCTCCGCGTCGTCGATCCATTTGCGCAGCAAGGCAACCCAGCCGTCGTCGAGCCAATCCGCGTCGAGATCCGGACTGCCGTCCTTTTCCACCGATCCGTACTCCACGCGCATTCTCTGCAGGTGCTCACGGTCTGGTCCGGCCATCGCGCCAACGCTACCGGGGCTTGCTACCGGCCGGTAGCGTCGGCGCGAACCTGGGGTGCGAGAATTTTCGGTATGACTGTGGTCCCCGAAGACTTTGTCCCCGGCCTCGAAGGCGTGGTCGCTTTCACCACCGAGATCGCCGAGCCGGATAAGGACGGCGGCGCGCTCCGCTACCGCGGCGTCGACATCCAAGACCTGGTGAACCAGCAGGTCACGTTCGGCGAAGTGTGGGCCCTGCTGGTCGACGGAAAGTTCGGTCACGGATTGCCGCCCGCCGAGCCGTTCCCGCTGCCCATCCACACCGGCGACGTGCGCGTCGACGTGCAGGCGGGCCTGGCGATGCTGGCCCCGATCTGGGGCTACCGCCCCCTGCTCGACACCGACGACGCCACCGCCCGCGACCAGCTGGCCCGGGCCTCGGTGATGGCGCTGTCCTACGTCGCCCAGTCCGCGCGCGGCATCTACCAGCCCGCCGTCCCGCAACGCATCATCGACGAATGCTCGACCGTCACAGCCCGTTTCATGACGCGCTGGCAGGGCGAGCCCGACCCGAGGCACGTCGAGGCGATCGACGCCTACTGGGTCTCGGCCGCCGAACACGGCATGAACGCCTCCACCTTCACCGCGCGGGTGATCGCCTCGACCGGGGCCGACGTCGCGGCGGCACTGTCCGGGGCGATCGGGGCCATGAGCGGGCCGCTGCACGGCGGCGCGCCGGCGCGCGTCCTGCCGATGATCGAAGAGGTCGAGCGCACCGGCGACGCCCGCGGCCTGGTCAAGAAGATCCTGGACAGCGGCGACAAGCTGATGGGCTTCGGGCACCGCGTCTACCGCGCGGAGGACCCGCGGGCGCGGGTGCTGCGCGCGACCGCCGAGCGGCTGGGCGCGCCGCGCCACGAGGTTGCGGTCGCGCTCGAGCAGGCCGCCCTGGCCGAGCTGCGCGAACGCCGTCCGGACCGCGCCATCGAGACCAACGTCGAGTTCTGGGCGGCCGTGATCCTGGACTTCGCCCAGGTACCGCCCAACATGATGCCGGCGATGTTCACCTGCGGGCGTACCGCCGGCTGGTGCGCGCACATCCTCGAACAGAAGCGGCTCGGCAAGCTGGTTCGCCCGTCGGCCATCTACGTGGGTCCCGGCCCGCGTAGCCCCGAGTCCGTCGAGGGTTGGGATCGCAGCCTCACCAACGCCTAGTTGTCGGTGCCCGGCGATTTAATGGGTGTCGCCGCGATGAGTTTGCGTCGCGGGAGCAGTCATAACTCGCGAGCCTGCCCGTCCCGGGCCGGCCTGGGAGACCGACAGCAAGGAGAACGACAATGGCACCTAACATCGAACCCGCCCTGTCCCCGCACCTGGTGGTGGACGACGCGGCCGCCGCAATCGACTTCTACGTCAAGGCCTTTGGCGCCGAGGAGATAGGGCGGGTGCCTCGCCCGGACGGAAAACTCGTCCACGCGGCGGTGCGCATCAACGGTTTTCTCGTCATGCTCAACGACGACTTCCCCGAGGTCTGCGGCGGCAAGTCGATGACGCCGAAATCCCTGGGCGGCACCCCGGTCACCATCCACCTGACGGTCACCGACGTCGACGCCAAGTTCCAGCGGGCGCTGGATGCGGGCGCCACCGTGGTCGCGCCGTTGGACGACCAGTTCTGGGGTGACCGCTACGGCGTAGTCGCCGACCCGTTCGGCCACCACTGGTCGATGGGGCAGCCGGTCCGCGAGGTCCCCTACGAGGAGATCCAGGCCGCGATGGCGGGGCAGGGCGCCGGCTAGCCCAGCAGCCGGTCCAGCAGCCCGCGTCGCTGCGGCGGCGCGGGCTCGGCGTCGGCAGCGGCGGCGAGCATGTCGGCGACGTCGGTCAACTTGTTGCGCGGGCGGCCGTCGGCGCCGCCGCGGGCGATCTCGGCGGCGTCGATGGCTTGCCAGCCGCGCGCGTCGAGGGCGTCGGGCTGCCGGGCCAAGACCAGCTTGTCCAGCGCCCCCGGCCCGGCCGCCGGATCGCCGAGCTTGCCGGCGTTGAAGTCCTCGACCAGGGCATGAACGGTTTGCAGCGAGCACGATTTGTTCGTGCCGATGAACCCGCTGGGGCCCCGCTTGATCCAGCCGGCGACGTACGCCCCGGGCACCGTCGCCCCGGAGTCGGGGTCGACCACGCGCCCGCCGTCGTTGGGCACGACGGCCGCCGACTCGTCGAACGGCAGATCGCGAATCGGCTTGCCGCGGTAGCCAATTGAGGTCAGCACCAAGCCCGCCTCCAGTTGGCGCCGCTCGTCGGTGCCCGTGACGGCGAACTCGACGCCGGTGGCGCGTTGGTCACCCAGCACCCGATTCGGGGTGAGCTGGTAGGCGAGCCTGATGCGCGGCGCCTGGGACTTGTGGGCCGGAGCCGAATCGTCGCCGAGCTTGCTCAGTATTTCCAGCTTGCGCCTGGTCAAGCCGTCCCTGGCCGTGGCGAGATCGGCCGCGACCAGCTCGTGATCGGCCGCGCTGAGCACGACATCGGAAGAGCCCGTGAGCCCGATCAGTTCGGGCAGGGTGAATGCCGACTGCACGGGACCGCGCCGGGCGGCGACCACCACCTCGCGGACCGCGGAGCCACGAAACGCCGCCAGCGCGCGGTCGGAGATGTCGGTCCGGGCCAGGTCGTCGGGATTGGCCGTGAGCACGCGGGCGACGTCGAGGGCGACGTTTCCGTTGCCGACGATCACCACCCGCTCGTGGCCGAGATCGACTGGCAGATGGGCGAACTCGGGATGCCCGTTGACCCACGCGACGAATTCGGTGGCGGTGCCGGTGCCCGGCAGGCCCATGCCCTCGATCTCCAGGCGACGGTCGTCGGGGGCGCCCACGGCGTACAACACGGCGTGATGGTGGGCGAGCAGTTCGGCGTGGCTCAAGTGCCTGCCGACCTCGACGTTGAGGTAGAACCGGAAGCGGCGGTGACCGGCGACGCGGTCGAACAGCCGGGTCACCCGCTTGGTGTTCTGGTGATCGGGCGCCACGCCGGCGCGCACCAACCCGTACGGCGTGGGCAGCTTCTCAAAGACGTTGACGCGCACGCCATGCTGGGTGAGCAGTTCGTCGGCGGCGTACATCGCGGCCGGCCCGGACCCCACGATGGCCACGGTCAGCGGCCGCCGGCTCGCACGCACCTCGGCCGCCGGCAGCACGGGCGCCAGCTTCGAGGTCGGCGGCAACTTCTCACCCTTTGGCAGCTCCGGGTAGAAGGACGCGTTGATCTCGACGAACGGCAGCTGCTTGGTATCCAGGCGGGTGTCAGGGGCGATCGCGCCCACCGGGCAGGCGCTCACGCACGCCCCGCAGTCCACGCAGGCCACCGGATCGATGTAGAGCATCTCCGAGGTGGCGAAGCCGGGCTCGTCGGGCGTGGGGTGAATGCAGTTCACCGGGCAGGCGAAAACGCAGGACCCGTCGTTACAGCACGACTGGGTAATAACGTGCGGCATAGGCGATTACCCGTGCGGCCCTAGGCGGCCGGCGCCGCGGCCAGGTGCTGGCGTTGCGGCTCGCTGCGGTAGCGCGACGGCTTGCCGTCGATCTTGCAGAGCCGCCACATGAGCCGCGCCGAGCGCGTCTCCATCAGCCCAGTGTCGTGGGCCAGCATCCGGACGTCACCGAACATGTCGCTCAGCCACTTTCGCGATTCCGGCGAGCGGAAGAACAGCTCCCGCTTCACCTCGCGGGGAATGTCGAACTCCTGCCAGAACGCCTTGGGCGGCACCACGATGGCCCGGCACAGGACCTTCATCGTCAGCGGCAGGTACAGCGCCGTCCAGAATCGCTGGCGGCGCGTCAACTGCGGCACCCGCCGGCGCAGGAACTCATGGGCGAAGGAGATGTGCCGCGCCTCCTCGGCCACGTGAATGGCCATTACCCGTTCCATGATCGGATGCAGCGACTTGCCTTCGCGCAGAACGTTTTTCTGCGTGTGGTCGATCGGCTCCTCGCCGGCGAGCACGCCGATGAAGAATGCCACCGGCAAGGGACCGGCTACCAGGGGAACCAGCGGCGAGAGCCACTTGAGCAGCCGCGGCATGCCGGGAACGTCGGCGCCGACGCGGTTGACCATCTCCTGGAACATCATCGTGTGGTTGCACTCTTCGACCGATTCGTGCAGGCAGTAGCGGTATTCCGGGGACCCGTTGGGCACCCAGAACGTGTAGTTCATCAGGCCGCGGATCAGGATCGACTCGAAGTGCAAGCCGACCTTGGCCACGTTGGCCTGGCGCCACATGCCGATCTTGATCTTGCGCTCGTCCGACTGCGCCCGATACCAGGGGTGGCGACCCAGGGGGTCGGTCTCGGGCAGGATCCACCGCGGGTCGTTCTCGGTGACGGCGAATTCGGGTGAATCCCAATCGATGTCGGTATACGGGTTGAAGTTTCGCCGCACCGACCCCTCGGACAGTGTGGCAAGCGTGTTGACGTATTCGGTGTCGTCGCGCACTTCCATATTGCGGCGCCAGCGCCGAACCATGCGTGTCCTGGCCATATCCAAGCCTCCCCAACGAGGTTTACATTTGGACGTGCTGTGTCCAGACAGTACCGCAGGTACCGCATATCTTCCAGACCCCCTGGCGGCACTGTGGGCTGACCAGTGGTCAGGGTTTTAGTGTGCCCTGCGTCACAGGGCGCGAAACGCCGAGCGGTCGCGGCCAGCGCTTTCGCCGCGGCCGGGCGCGCCCGCGATCGGACCGCCGCGTGGCCGGTCAGGTCCGCTCACTACCCTGTTGAGCATGGCTGACCAGCTCGAGGTTCCCGCTGACATCAAACCCCGCGACGGCCGCTTCGGATGCGGCCCTTCCAAGGTCCGGCCCGAACAGTTGGAGGCGCTGACCACCACCGCGGCCCCGCTGTTCGGCACGTCGCACCGGCAGGCGCCCGTCAAGAACCTGGTGGGCCGGGTCCGGTCGGGAGTCGCCGAACTGTTCTCGGTGCCGGACGGTTACGAGGTCATCCTCGGCAATGGCGGCGCGACGGCGTTCTGGGACGCCGCGGCGTTCGGGTTGATCGACAAGCGCTCGCTGCACCTGTCCTTCGGCGAGTTCAGCTCGAAGTTCGCCTCGGCGGTCGCGGGCAATCCGTTCGTCGGCGACCCGATCGTCATCAAGGCGGACGCGGGCAGCGCCCCCGAGCCGCAGGGCGATCCCTCGGTCGACGCGATCGCCTGGGCGCACAACGAGACCTCGACCGGGGTGGCGGTGCCCGTGCGCCGTCCCGACGACGCCGGGGACGCCCTGGTTCTCATCGACGCGACCTCCGGCGCCGGCGGCCTGCCGGTCGAGATCGGCGACACCGACGCCTACTACTTCTCCCCGCAGAAGAATTTCGCCAGCGACGGCGGGCTGTGGCTGGCGATCATGAGCCCGGCGGCGCTGGCGCGGGTCGAATCCATCGCGGGGTCCGGCCGCTGGGTGCCCGACTTCCTGTCGCTGCCGATCGCGGTGGACAACAGCCTGAAGAACCAGACCTACAACACCCCGGCGATCGGCACCCTGGCGCTGATGGCCGAGCAGCTGGACTGGATGCTCGGCAACGGCGGGCTGGAGTGGGCAGTCAAGCGCACCGCCGACTCGTCGCAGCGGTTGTACTCCTGGGCCGAGGAGCGGTCGTACACCACGCCGTTCGTGGTCGACCCCGCCTTGCGGTCCCAGGTCGTCGGCACCATCGACTTCGTCGACGACGTCGACGCCTCGGCCGTCGCGAAGGTTTTGCGGGCGAACGGCATCGTCGACGTCGAGCCCTACCGCAAACTCGGGCGCAACCAGTTGCGGGTCGGGATGTTCCCGGCGGTCGACCCCGACGACGTGAGCGCCCTGACGCAATGCATCGACTGGGTGGTCGAACACCTGTAACCGCCTCGCAATCAGCGCGCAACCGCCCAGCGTGTCACCACAGGTTAAGGGCGTTAGCTGCACTAGAGTGCGCACGAGACGGGTCCGTCGACCTGCACGGAGCCTGCGAGGAGAAACCATGCGGGAACTCAAAATGGTTGGGATCGGCGCCGACGGCAAACACGTCATCTGCGAGGCCGGCAACCCGGAGGAGCAATTCAAACTGGCGGTCGACGATCAGCTGAAGGCCGCGGTGCGCGGCGAGACCATGCCGACCGAGCAACCGCAGCTCGACATCCAGGTGACAAACATGCTGAGCCCCAAGGAGATTCAGGCCAAGATCCGGGCCGGCGCGTCCGTCGAGCAGGTGGCCGCGGCGTCGGGCTCCGACATCTCGCGGGTCCGCCGGTTCGCGCACCCCGTGTTGCTGGAACGCGCCCGCGCGGCGGAGTTGGCCACGGCCGCGCATCCGGTGCTCGCCGACGGCCCCGCGGTGCTCACCCTGCTGGACACCGTGAGCGCGGCCCTGGTGACGCGCGGTCTGGAACACGACCGGCTCAGCTGGGACGCCTGGCGCAACGAGGACAGCCGCTGGACCGTGCAGCTTGCCTGGAAGGCCGGCCGGTCCGACAACATCGCGCACTTCTCCTTCGCCCCCGGCGCGCACGGCGGAACGGTCACGGCCATCGACGATGCGGCCAAGGAGCTGATCGATCCGAACTTCGACCGCCCGCTGCGGCCGCTCGCGCGGGTGTCGCACGTCGACTTCGAGGAGCCGGCCAAACCCGCCCCCGCCCCCGCCCCCGCGCAAGCCACGCAAGAGGAGCCCGCCCGGCCCGAGCAGCCGGTGCACACCCGGCGGGGTAAGCCCGTCATCCCGGCTTGGGAGGATGTGCTGCTCGGCGTGCGCTCGGGCGGACAGCGCTAGATCCAAGGCGGCGACCCGCAGCGCCCGGCTACGCCGCGCTCGCGATCGCCGCCAGCCCTTTTTTGGCGTTACCGCGCCACCATCAAAGCGAGCAGCGTCAGCCACGCCCCGGCGACCCCGATTCCCGCGCCCAGCAAAAACCACCGCAGCACCAGCTTGTGGCGCCATCCCCACAGCGTCGGCGCCAACCCGCCCGCCGCCACGAGGTTGAGCGCGACCGCGAGCAACGGATGCACCCGGACCAGTCCCAGGCTGAGCACCACGATGGCGGCCCCGGTCACTGCGGCCACGAACCCCGCGACCGTCAAACCCGTTGCCCAGGGCACGGAATCGTCGGTCACGAGCCGAGCCTAGCCCGTTCGTAGAACGCCAAAGCCGCCGCAGTGGCGACGTTGAGCGAGTCGGTGCCGCGCGACATCGGGATGCGCACGCGGACGTCGCTCATGCGCAGGGTCGCCGGCGTCAGGCCAGGCCCCTCGGCACCCACCAACACCGCGACGCGTTCGTCGCGCGCGGCCGCCATGGCCTCGGGCAGGGCGCAGGCCTTGGCGCCCGGGGTCATCGCCAGCAGCCGGAATCCCTTCTCCTTGAGCGTGGCCAGCTCGGCGGGCCAGTCCGTCGCTCGGGCGTACGGGACCAGCAGCGCGTGGCCCATCGAGACGCGGACGGCGCGACGGTACAGCGGGTCGGCGCAACCGCCGCCGAACACCACCGCGTCCACGCCGAGGCCGGCCGCGTTGCGAAAGATCGAGCCCAGGTTCTCGTGATCGTTGACACCCTCCAGCACCGCGACGGTCCGGGCATGGTCGAGCAATTCGGCGACGCCGGGTTCCGGCACCCGGCGGGCGGCGGCCAGCACACCGCGATTGAGGTGGAAGCCCACCACTTGCGCCATGACGTCGGCGGAGGCCCGGTAGAACGGCGCAGCATTGCCGGCGAGGTCGGCGGCGAGTTCGCCGAGCCGGCGCTCGGTGCCCAGCAGGGCGTGCGGGGTGAACCGGGAGGCCAGCATGCGCTGCACGACCAGCACGCCTTCGGCGATCACCAGCCCCTTGCCCGACGGCAGGTCGGGACGACGATCGACGCTGTTCAGGTCGCGGAAATCGTCGAGGCGCGGGTCGTCCGGATCGTCGACGTCCTGAACGTTCAGGCCATCGTGACTCACGGGCCTTCGTCGACCAGGGCCAGCATCAGGTCGGCCGCGCTGCGCAGGGTGTCGCGTTGCTCGCTGTCCAGCGTCGCCAGCCGCTTGGCCAGCCACTCCTGGCGGGCGCGGCGGGTGGCCTTCACCAGCTCGGCGCCGGACTGGGATACCGAGACCAGCACCTGCCGGCCGTCGATCGGATGCGGGGCGCGGTCCACCAGGCCCATGTCGGCCAGCGAGGCGATCACGCGCGTCATCGACGGCGGCCGTACCCGCTCGCGAATCGCCAGCGCGCCGGGCGTCATCGGGCCCTCGTTGGCCAGCGTGGCCAGCGCCGACAGCTGCGACAACGACACCGGGGACGACGGGTTTCGGAACCGGAGTTGGCGGGCCAGCCGCATGACCGCCAGCGACAGGTCGCTGGCCAGCCGCGCATCGCTGTCAGGCATGGCGCGAGGTTACACGCAACGTCGAGGAATCGGGATACGAACCCGTGAACGTCGGATGTTGTGCTCAGCGCCGCCGACGGCGGGTCGCCGAAGCGCTTGCCCCGGCGCGTAACCCGCGCTTTTCGCCCGGCCGCACCACCGTCCCGCGGCCCGCACCCGCGGCGGGCTATGTTGATCGCGATGTCTGTTGAACCCGGCGGGGCCCGCGAAGCACCGCCGCTGCCGCCCGCGCTACTCAACGCGTGGCCGTTCGTCGCCCTCGGCGCGCTCGGCTGGCTGGCCGCGCTGGCCGCCGCGTTTCTCGTGCCCTCGCTGGAGAGCTGGCGCCCGGTCACCCTGGCCGGGCTCGGCGTCGGGGCGCTCGGCACCGGCATCTTCGTGTTACAGCTCGCCGAGGCCCGCCGCGGCGCGCGCGGCGCACAGGCCGGGCTCGAAACCTACTTCGAGCACGACTAACCCGCACTCGACACCAACCCGGGAGGATCGATGGTAGCCCCGCTGCTGCAAGCCCAAATCGATATCGACGCACCGGTTTCCAAGGTGTGGGGGTTGATATCCGACCTTCGCCGGATGCCGGAGTGGAGCCCGCAATGCCGCTGGATGAAGAGCTTCGGCCCGCTGCGCCAGGGCACGCGCACCCTGAACCTCAATCGCCGTAACCGGATGTTCTGGCCGACCACGTGCACCATCGTCGAGGTCATCCCCGAGACGAAGCTGGCCTTCCGGGTGCGGACCAACGGCACGATCTGGAGCTACGAACTCGAACCCACCGGCGCGGGCACCCGCGTGACCGAAAGCCGGCACGCCGAAAACGGCGTCACCGCGTTTTCGAATCTGTCGGTGAACGCGCTGTTCGGCGGCACCACCAACTTCGAACGCGAACTGGTCGACGGGATGAACACGTCGCTGGCCAGAATCAAGGCCGCCGCCGAAAAGGTCTAGTCCGCCTGCGGCTGCTCGGGCTCCGGCGTTTCGGGTGCCTCGGGCTGGGACTCAGGGGTCTCGGGCGTCAACGCCGTCGGCTCCGGTTGGGGCTCCCCGCCACCGTCCGGCGCAGCCTCCTCGGTGCGGGCCTCCACCGGCTCGGGCGCCGCGGGCGGCGCCTCCGCGACATCGAGCACGCCGTCGTCGTACGGCTCGTAGGCGGGCGACCCGGTGCCCGCCGGGGCCGGGGTGTCCGAATGCGCCCCGCATCCGTACTGCTTGTCGACGATCTGCCCGTCGGCCGACAGCTCGTTGCCGCACACCCCGAACATCGCGCCGAGCGATCCCGCCAGCGGCAGGAAGAAACCGCAGTCGCGGCACACCCGTTTGGTGGAGCGCGCCATCGGTGAGTCGGGGCCGTGATCACCGGTGTG
Source organism: Mycobacterium sp. UM_11 (assembly GCF_001414075.1). Lineage (NCBI taxonomy): Bacteria > Bacillati > Actinomycetota > Actinomycetes > Mycobacteriales > Mycobacteriaceae > Mycobacterium > Mycobacterium sp. UM_11. The sequence continues at coordinate 75,108 of NZ_LATC01000001.1, forward strand.
CCATCGTTCGGCCGCCTCGGCGCGGCCCCAGGCACTCATCACCCAACGCCGGCCCAGCCCGACCTCGGCGGCGGTCTCGTCGACCTGCGGGTCACCGCTGGCGGTGTAGCCGGGGACCAGTCGCGGATCGTCGGCCGCGGGCGCCAGCAGGTCTCCAGGGCTCAAGTCGCCCGGGCGCACCCGCTGATCCCAGGGCACCCACTCGGGCGCCAGCAAGGCCGTCGGCCCCGGGATGAGCACCACCTCGCTGACGGTGGCGTGGTCGGCGCCGGGGTGCGCGGCGACGACGACGGCCCATTGCCAGCCCTGGTAACCGGGCAGATGCGCCAGGAATCGGTGGGTCGCGGCGGCCGAATCCTCGTAGCTGACGCCCAGGTAGTCGCCCACCGCCTCGGCGCCGCTGAACTCCACGACGGCGGCCCTGGCCTGGTCCACCGCGCCCGTGAGTAGGTCCGCCAGGCCCTCGGGCCACTCGGCCACGGTCGCCACGGCGGATTCCTCGATCGGCCCGGTCACGCTGTCCCCTTCCTGCATTGCGGTTCCAATACTAGGTTGGCGAGCCACACCCCGTACCTGCAGACGCATGTCGTCGACATAGGGGAGAATCTCCAACGTGTCTGGACGGCGGCGTGACGATCCGGGCCGCGTGGCCTCCAACCCGGGGCGCCGGCCCCGCAATGGGGCCCACAATCAGCATCCGGGCACGGCCAACTACCCCGCTGGCGAAGGCGCCGACCGGCGGACCCGCCGGCCCCCGCCGATGCCGAGCGCCAACCGCTACCTGCCGCCCATCGGCCAGGAGTCGGAGCCGGATCCCATCGACAGCCCGCCGCCGCGGGGCGCCGCGGCTGGCGAACGTATCACCGTCACCCGCGCCGCCGCGCTGCGCAGCCGCGAGATGGGTTCGCGGATGTACTGGATGGTGCAGCGCGCCGCCACCGCCGACGGCGCCGACAAGTCCGGTCTGACCGCGCTGACGTGGCCGGTGGTGGCCAACTTCGCGGTGGACGCCGCGATGGCGGTGGCCCTGGCCAACACCCTGTTCTTCGCGGCGGCCACCGGGGAGAGCAAGGGCCGGGTGGCGTTGTACCTGCTGATCACCATCGCGCCGTTCGCGGTCATCGCGCCGCTCATCGGCCCCGCGCTGGACCGGTTGCAGCACGGCCGCCGCGTCGCTCTGGCCGCGTCGTTCGTCCTGCGGACGGCGTTGGCGCTGGTGCTGATCATGAACTACGACGGTGCCACCGGGAGTTATCCGTCCTGGGTGCTCTATCCGTGCGCACTGGCCATGATGGTGTTTTCCAAGTCGTTCAGCGTGTTGCGCAGCGCGGTGACCCCGCGCGTCATGCCGCCCACCATCGACCTGGTGCGGGTGAACTCGCGGCTCACCGTGTTCGGTCTGCTCGGCGGCACCATCGCCGGCGGCGCCATCGCGGCCGGGGTCGAGTTCGTGTGCACCCACCTGTTCAAGCTGCCGGGCGCGTTGTTCGTCGTCATCGCGGTGACGGTCGCCGGCGCCTCGCTGTCCATGCGGATCCCCCGTTGGGTCGAGGTGACGGCGGGTGAGGTGCCCGCCACGTTGAGCTACCGCCAGCAGAGCGAACCGCAGCGGCGAAGCTGGCACAAAGAAGTCAAGAGGGTCGGCGGAACGCTGCGACAACCGTTGGGCCGCAACATCATCACCTCGTTGTGGGGCAACTGCACCATCAAGGTCATGGTGGGCTTCCTGTTCTTGTACCCGGCGTTCGTCGCCAAGGCGCACCAAGCGAACGGCTGGGTTCAGCTGGGCATGCTCGGCATGATCGGCGCGGCCGCAGGCATCGGCAATTTCGCCGGCAACTTCGCCGCCGCGCGCCTGCGGCTGGGCCGGCCGGCCGTGCTGGTGGTGCGCTGCACGCTGGCGGTCTCGGCGGTCGCGCTGGCGGCGTCGGTGGCGGGGACCCTGGCGGCGGCCGTGATCGCCACGCTGGTCACGTCGGGCTCGAGCGCCATCGCGAAGGCCTCGCTGGACGCCTCCCTACAAAACGATCTGCCGGAGGAATCGCGGGCGTCGGGGTTCGGGCGCTCGGAGTCGACGCTGCAGCTGGCCTGGGTGCTGGGCGGCGCCGTCGGCGTCTTGGTCTACACCGAACTGTGGGTCGGCTTCACCGCGGTCACGGCGATACTCATCCTCGGGTTGGCGCAGACACTTGTGAGCTTCCAAGGGAATTCGTTGATCCCCGGCCTCGGGGGCAACCGGCCCGTCATGGTCGAGCAGGAGGGCGCGCGCCGCGGCAGCCCGGCGGTGGTGCCCGAGTGAAACGCGGCATGGCCGTGCTGCTCGCCGGCCTGATGACGGTGGTGTGCGTGGCCGTCGGTGTCGGCACCTGGCTGCTGGTGCGCCCGTCCGGTGCGCAACGCCCGGAGATCAGCGCGTACTCGCACGGCCACCTCACCAGGGTGGGGCCGTACCTGTACTGCAGCGTGCTCAACCTCGACGACTGTGACACGCCGCAAGCCCAGGGCGAACTGAAGGTCAGCGAGCGCTATCCGGTCCAGCTCTCCGTGCCCGACGCGATCTACCGGGCACCGTGGCGGTTGCTGCAGGTCTACGAGGATCCAACCAACACCACCAGCACCATCTTTCGGCCTGCCACCCGGTTCGCGGTCACCATCCCGCCGGTCGACCCGCAGCGCGGGCGCCTGGTGGGGATCGTCGTCCAGTTGCTGACGCTCGTGATGGATCCCGCCGGCCAGCTGCGTGACGTCCCGCACGCGGAATGGTCTGTGCGCCTGACCTATTGAGCGCTTCGCACGCCGAACGTCGAGTTGTTGGGCGGATTCAGGCTTTGCTGGCCCAACAATCCGACGTTCGGCCAACCTGTCGGTGTGGTCGGGCAATGTGTCGGCATGCACAACCTGGGGTGGCCATTCAGAGGAACCGAAGCGTTGGCAGCCGGCATGCTCACTCCGCATCAATTGCGGACCCGCTTCGAGATGGTCTACCGCAATGTGTATGTCCCACGCGGCCAGAAGTTGACGCCCGTGACCCGAGCTGTAGCGGCTTGGCTGTGGTCGGACCGTACCGCGACGGTGGTGGGTCTATCCGCGGCAGCATTGCTTCGAACGAAGTGGATCGACGACTGGTCGCCGGCCGAGCTCAACCGGACCAGCCGCGATAAGGCTAGGAATATCGTCCTCCACAGCGACACTCTGGACGATGGCGAAACCTGTGTACGCGATGGCATCCGCCTTACCACGCCGGCGCGCACGGCGTTTGACTTAGGAAGACGAAAAGGTCTCACTGCAGCGGTAATTCGGGTGGATGCGCTTATGCATGCGACAGAGCTGAAGTCGGCTGACGTCGAGCTGCTGGTCGAGCGTCATCGCGGGGCGCGCGGCTTGGTGCAGTTGCGGCGGGTGTTGTTGCTTGCCGACGCCGGCGCCGAGTCACCGTGGGAGTCCAAGACCCGCCTGGTAATCATCGGTGCCGGCTTACCGCGGCCGCAGACCCAAATAGAAGTACTCAACGAATGGGGAGCGGTGATTGCGCGCATAGATATGGGCTGGGAAGAATTCAAGGTCGGCGTGGAATTCGACGGTGCGCAGCACTGGACGGACCCCGCGCAGCGAACTCGAGACATCGATCGGCTGGCCGAACTAGAAGCGCGGGGGTGGACGATTGTCCGAGTCAGCGCCGACCTGCTGCGCTATCGTCCAGATGTCGTCGTGTCCCGCGTGCGCAACGCCCTGCTCGTCGCGGGATGCCGGCTTTAATCGATGCCCAACGTCGGCTTTCTGCGACGAATCTGACCCATTCCGCCCGAAAAGTCGACATTCGCGCGAGGGGCAAAACCTACGCACCGTGGCCGGCGGGCACCCGCTCCCCCTCGACCGGCGGCCCCGGCGGGATGCCGTCCCCGAAAGGCTTGCCGCCCAACACCTCCCGGCCATGCGGCGAGAGCCAGCCCGTCAGGTCCGGCCCCTTGGGCACGATCCCGGTGGGGTTGATGTCGGCGTGCACGATGTAGTAGTGCTGCTTGATCTGGACGAAGTCGACGGTGTCGCCGAACCCGGGTGTCTGGAACAGGTCGCGCGCATACGCCCACAACACTGGCATCTCGGACAGCTTGCTGCGGTTGCATTTGAAATGCCCGTGGTAGACCGGGTCGAAGCGGGCCAGCGTGGTGAACAGCCGAACATCGGCCTCGGTTATGGTGTCGCCCACCAGATATCGCTGATTGGCCAGGCGCTCACTCACCCAATCCAGCGCCGCGAACAGCCGGTCGTAGGCCGCGTCGTACGCCTCCTGCGAGCCGGCGAAGCCGCACCGATACACCCCGTTGTTGATCTCGGTGTAAACCCGCTTGTTGACCTCGTCGATCTCGGCGCGCAGCGGCTCGGGATAGAGCTGCGGTGCGCCGTCGCGGTGGTAGGCCGTCCATTCGGTCGAGAAGTCCAGTGTCATCTGCGCGAAGTCGTTGGTGACGACCGCGCCCGACGGCACGTCGACGAGCGCGGGCACCGTGATGCCCTTCGGGTAGTCGGGGAAGCGCTTGAAGTAGGCGTCCTGCAGCCGGGGGATTTGCAGCACGGGGTCGACGCCGCCCGGGTCGAGGTCGAACGTCCAACTGCGTTCGTCGTGGGTGGGCCCGCAAAACCCAATGGACATAACGCTTTCCAGGCCGAGCAACCGCCGAACGATGATGGCGCGGTTGGCCCAGGGACACGCCCGGGCAACGATCAGCCGGTACCTGCCCGACTCCACGGGGTAGCCGTCGCGCCCGTCGGCGGTGACGCGGGTGGTGATGTACTTGGTGTCACGAGTGAATTCACCCGTCCCGGCAACATAGGTGGCCATATCTCCCGCGTTTCGCTCGAATGTCGGTCAGGAACTCAGAAATCGCCGAGCCAGATTCGTCTCGGTTGATGCGCCCTGCTCCCAGCGGGCGATCCACGGCCCGGTGCCCTCCGACTGGTCGATGATGCCCTGCTCGAGCCAGGCGTAACGGCCCTGGAGCACCTCGCGGGTCAGCCGGACGTCGCAGCCGTCGGTATTGCTCCACAACGCATCGAACAGCGCATCGACCCGCAGGGTGGCCTGCCGGCAAAACGTATCGGCCAGCTCGTAGGCCTGTTGACCGACCGCCGGGTCCACGGCCCTCTGCGCCTCGGCCCGCACACAGGCCGCCGACATCGCGAACAGCTCGGCACCGATGTCCACGATCCGCCCGAGGAACCCCTGGCGCTGCTCCAATTTGGCCTGCCAGCGGGCCATCCCGTAGAAGGTGTTGCGGGCCAGCTTGCGGCTGGAGCGTTCCACGAACCGCAGGTGCGACGCCAGCGGTCCGAATTCGCTGTAAGCGCTGGGGCGTTGTCCTTCTCCAAAAACCAGCTGGGGCAACCACTTTGCGTAGAAACCAGTGGCGCCTACCGCTGCCGTCGCCTTTTGCCGCAGACCCGCGTCGGGCTTCGCGAGGTCACCGGCCGCCGACAAGTGGGCATCGACCGCCTCCCGGGCGATGAGCAGCCTCATGATCTCGCTGGATCCTTCGAAGATGCGATTGATCCGCAAGTCCCGCGCTACCTGTTCGACCGGCACCGCCCGTTCGCCGCGCGCCGCCAGGGACTCCGCCGTCTCGTAGCCCCGCCCACCGCGGATCTGCATGACCTCGTCGGCGATGATGCACGCCATCTCGCTCGACCACAGCTTGGCCAACGCCGCCTCGATCCGGATGTCGTTGCGGCCTTCGTCGGCCATCTGCCCGGACAGCTCGAGCACCGCGTCCAGCGCATAGTTGGTCGCCGCGATGAACGAGATCTTGCGTGCCACCGCTTCGTGCTCGGCCAGCGGCTTGCCCCACTGGACACGCTCCCCCGACCACTCGCGCGCCACCTTCAGACCCCACTTCGACGAACCCGTCGCGATCGCGGGAATCGACAAGCGCCCGGCATTGAGCGTTGTCAGCGCGATCTTCAACCCGTCGCCCTCGCGGCCGATCAGGTTTTCGCTGGGCACCCGGACGCGGTGCAGCCTGGTCACCCCATTCTCGATGCCGCGCAGCCCCATGAACTTGTTGCGTCGCTCCACGGTGATTCCGGGTGAATCGGCCTCGACGACGAAAGCGCTGATGCCGCCCCGGTGCCCATCGCCGCGGGGCACCCGGGCCATGACGACGAGCAGTTCGGCGACCACGCCGTTGGTCGTCCACAACTTCACGCCGTCGAGCTCGTAGGCCCCGTCTTCGACGGGTGTTGCCGTCGAAGCCAGCCGGGCCGGATCCGAACCCACATCCGGCTCGGTCAGCAGGAACGCCGATATGGCGCCCGCGGCGCACCGGGGCAAGAATCTCTTCTTCTGCTCCGGGGTTCCCGCAAGTTTCAGCGGCTCCGGCACCCCGATCGATTGGTGGGCCGACAACAGCGCACCCAGGCTGGGATGAACGGAGGAAACCATCATCAGCGCCCGGTTGTAGGCCACCTGCGACATGTTCAGGCCGCCGTATTCCGACGGAATCTTCATGCCGAAACAGCCCAGTTCGGCCAGGCCCTTCACATACTCGTCAGGAATTTGCGCATCGCGTTCGATGACGCTGCCATCAACGCCGCGAAGGAAGTCGCGCAACGTGTCGAGAAACGCGCGGGTGCGCGCCTCGTCGGCATCCGACGGTTTGGGGAAAGGGTGGATGAGCTCCAACGGAAAGCGACCGAGGAAAAGTTCCTTTGCGAAAGATGGTTTATCCCAACCGGTTTCGCGAGACTCCTCGGCCAGTGCCCTGGCTTGCTCCTCGGTGACCTGCGCTTGCTGTGCCATCGCAGCCTCCTTGCTCGACGACCGTGGCGAGGTGGGAGTACCCCCTGACCGGCACTTCCTCACCCCTTGTGCGCAAGCGGGCGGCACCCGGCGCCGACGAGCTAGGCGTCGAGCTCCCGGGCGACCGCCCGAACCACCTCGGACACCCGGCGAGCGGTCTTGCGGTCCGGGTAGCGCCCCTTGCGTAGCTCGGGCTGAACGGCGCTCTCCAGCAGCGTGATCATGTCCTCGACCATGCCGTGCAGTTCGTCGGGGCTGTGCTTGTGCTCGACGGGCGTCTCGCGGCGGCCCTGAGCCTTGGTGAGGCTGGGCGGCGGCTCAATCAGCTTGAGGCTCAGCGCCTGAGGCCCGCGCCGCCCGGAGGCGATGCCGAACTCCACGCGCTGGCCCGCTTTGAGCCCCTCGACGCCAGCGGGCAACGCCGACGAGCGGACGTACACGTCTTCGCCGTCCTCTTGCGACAGGAAGCCAAACCCCTTGTCGGCGTCGTACCACTTAACCTTGCCGGTCGGCACTGGTCTCACCTGCTTGTCTAACGGATCAATAGAATGGCCAACACAATAAGCGTCCCGCCTGCGCAGGACGCCGTTTGGTCCTTGATCCTACTCGGGTGCCCGCCTGACGAGCACCCCCGTTATTGCCCACTCGGTACGCTGGGCGGTACCGGTGGAGGAGATATGCGCCTGATCCTGAACATCATCTGGCTCGTGTTCGGCGGCCTGTGGATGGCCGTCGGATACGTCGTCGCGGCGCTCATCAGCTTCCTGCTGATCATCACCATCCCGTTTGGTTTCGCGTCGCTGCGCATCGCCTCGTACGCGTTGTGGCCGTTCGGTCGCACGATCGTCGACAAGCCGACCGCCGGGACCGGCGCCCTGATCGGCAACGTGATCTGGGTGGTGTTGTTCGGAATCTGGCTGGCGATCGGTCACCTGATCAGTGCGGCGGCGATGGCGATCACCATCGTCGGCATTCCGCTTGCCCTGGCGAACCTCAAGCTGATCCCGGTGTCGCTGATGCCGTTGGGCAAGCAGATCGTTCCGGTCGACTCCCCGCCCCGATACTCCGCGGTGGCCGCATGACGCTGACCGCCCTCGGGGTTCCCTCGGTGCCAGGACGCACCGACGGCGTGCCCGACGCGCCGACCACCGGCCCGCTGGTCGACACCTATGGACGGGTGGCCACCGATCTACGCGTCTCGCTGACCGACCGCTGCAACCTGCGGTGCAACTACTGCATGCCGGCCGAGGGCCTGGACTGGCTACCCGGCGAGCGGCTGCTGCGCGCCGACGAGCTGGCGCGGCTGTTGGACATCGCCGTCACCCGGCTGGGCGTGACCAGCGTCCGGTTCACCGGAGGCGAGCCACTCCTGGCGCGACACCTCGAGGAGGTGGTCGCGGCGGCGGCGGCCCTGCGACCGCGGCCGGAGATCTCGCTGACCACCAACGGCGTCGGGCTGGCGCGGCAGGCCGCCGCGCTCGCCCGGGCGGGCCTGGATCGGGTCAACGTGTCCCTGGACAGCGTGGACCGCGACCACTTCGCGGCGATCACGCGCCGCGACCGGCTCGGCGACGTGCTGGCCGGCCTTCGGGCCGCCCACACCGCGGGGTTGGCGCCGGTCAAGGTGAACGCCGTGCTCGACCCGGTCACCGGGCGCGAGGACGTCGTGAAGCTGTTGCGCTTCTGCCTCGAGCACGGCTACCAGTTGCGGGTCATCGAGCAGATGCCGCTCGATGCCGGCCACCAGTGGCGGCGCGGCGCCGCGTTGAGCGCCGACGACGTGCTCGACGCCCTGCGCCCGCACTTCCGGCTGCGTCCCGACCCCGCGCCGCGGGGATCGGCGCCCGCCGAGCTCTGGCTGGTCGACACCGGCCCGGACACGCCGAGTGGCAAGTTCGGTGTCATCGCGTCGGTCTCGCACGCGTTCTGCTCGGCCTGTGATCGCACCCGCCTGACGGCCGACGGCCAGGTCCGCAGCTGTCTGTTCTCCGCCGAGGAGACCGACCTTCGGACCCTGTTGCGCACCGGCGCGTCCGACGACGCGATCGAACGCGCGTGGCGCGTCGCGATGTGGGGCAAGCCTGCCGGTCACGGCATCAACGACCCGAACTTCATCCAGCCCGCCCGTCCGATGAGCGCGATCGGTGGCTAGCCCGATGGGTGAGGCCGCCGTCGAGCAAGACGGGATTGCGGTGACGGTGCGCTACTTCGCGGCCGCGCGGGCGGCGGCGGGGGCCGAGGCGGAAACGGTGGTGGTGCGTCCCGGCACCACCGTGGGCGGTCTGGTCGAGCGCCTGGCCGTGCGGGGCTCACGGCTCGCGACGGTGCTGAGCCGGTGTTCCTACCTCTGCGACGGGGTCGCCGTACGCGACGAGACCGCACCGTTACGCAGCGGCAACACGATCGACGTTCTACCCCCCTTCGCCGGGGGCTGAAACTGTGAAATATCTCACGTAACGGAACGATAACGACGCAATCACGCTCCGATATCGAGTGCTATGACCTGCGTGAATGGCGTGTGTTCCTTGGCTTTTCGCAGGTGGCCGAGAGGGAAACGCCGGGTTTCGCAGAACGTGACGGGACCAACAGAAACCGCTACGTTTCTCCGAAGGCTCGCCAAGACAACCGAATTGGCGAACCTCCCCTCCCTATCGCGCCGAGCTCCATCCAATAGGCGGGGGCCCACCGAACCTACGTGGATGGAGACGGGGGACCCACCGGTCCACCGTGATCGGACTGGGGCCGCGTGCGGCCCCTTGGGGTGAAGCCGACATCGTTTCGCAGAAGCGATGACGGCCGGGTGGCCTCTCCAACCCGAACCCGACAGCTGACCTCGCAGGCGCGTGACGAGAGAGGATTTTTCACGGCCTATGAGTGGACGTCACCGTAAGCCCAGCACGTCGAACATCAGCGTCGCCAAGATCGCCGTCACCGGCGCGGTCCTCGGCGGCGGCAGCATCGCCCTGGCCGGCCAAGCGGCCGCGGCCACCGATGGCGAGTGGGACCAGGTAGCCCGTTGCGAGTCGGGCGGCAACTGGGCGATCAACACCGGCAACGGCTACCACGGTGGCGTGCAGTTCAGCGCGAGCACCTGGGCCTCGCACGGCGGCGGCCAGTACGCCCCGTCGGCCGAGTTGGCCACCAAGGAACAGCAGATCGCCGTCGCCGAGCGCGTGCTGGCCAGCCAGGGCCGCGGCGCGTGGCCGGTGTGCGGTGGCCCGCTGTCGGGCCCGACGCCGCGTGAGATCCCCGCGCCCGCGGGCCTGGACGCGCCGCTGGATGCGCCCGGCCTGAACGGTCAGCCGGCTCCCCCGCCGGCGCCCGCGCCAGTGCAGTTGACGTCCTTCGGCCAGGCCGCGCCGCCCGCGGACCTGCCCCCGGCACCCCCGGCCGACGCCATGCCCCCTGCGCCGCCCGCGGACCTGCCCCCGGCCCCCCCGGCCGACGCCATGCCGCCCGCGCCGCCCGCCGACGCGCCGCCGGCCGCTCCGGCCGACCTGCCCCCCGCGCCCCCGGCCGACGCGCCCGTCGTCGACACCGGCTTCCACGGTTTCGTGCCGGCCAACATGCCGCAGGAGGTTTCCTCGGTGGGCTACACGAAGCAGCTGTGGGACGCCATTCGGGCGCAGGACATCCAGGGCAACGACGCGCTCGACGCGATCGCCCAGCCGGCCCCCACCACCTAGGGGCCACCCGCCAGACTGCCCGGCACGCCTCGAACGTTTCCGCTTCGGGGCGTGCCGGCATTCCAAGCGTCACGGGGTTAGGCGGAACCCACCCATTCTTCGGTTCCGTCGTCGAAGAACTGGTGCTTCCACACCGGCAACCGCGCCTTGATGGTGTCCACCAGAAGCGCGCAGGTGGTGAACGCCGCCTGACGATGGTCGGCCGCGACCGCGGCCACCAGCGCCGCCTCCCCGATGTGCAGGGCACCGACGCGGTGGCTGGCCGCGATCGCGCGCACCCCTCCGGACTGTTCCGCGACCTCGGCGACGACCTCCGCGATGACCTCCGCGGCCGACGGGTGCGCGGAATACTCCAGCCGCACCACCCGGCGCCCGCCGTCGTGGTCGCGAATCATGCCGACGAAGCCGACAACGGCCCCGGCCGACTGATGGCCCACCAGTTCCTCGTGCTCGGCGAGGAAAATCGGCTGTTCGGTCATGGCGGCGCGCAGGACGCGCGTCATCGCTGGTGGTCTCCGCCGGCGATTTGGTCGAGCGCGTGGTCGAGCACGTCGGCGAGCACCCCGAGCCCGTCGCGCACCCCGCCGGGCGACCCGGGCAGGTTGACGATCAGCGTCCGCCCCGCCACACCGCACACCCCGCGGGACAGCACCGACGTGGGCACCTTGGGCAGCCCCGACCGCCGGATCGCGTCCGCCAGCCCCGGGATCATGTAGTCCAGCACCGCGACCGTCTGGTCGGGCGTGCTGTCGCTGGGCGAGATGCCGGTGCCCCCGGAGGTGATGACGACGTCGACGTCGTCGTCGATCGCCTTGCGCAGGGCCTCGCCGACCGGCTTGCCGTCGGCGACCACCTCCGGGTCGGGCAACGAAAACTCCCGCTCACCAAGCCATTCGGAGATGATCGGCCCGCACTTGTCGTCGTAAACGCCGGTGGAGGCGCGGGTGGAGGCGATGATGACGCGCGCGGTCCGGGCGCTCATCAGCGCACCCACGTCCCGGTCTTGCCGCCTTCCTTGCGCAACACCCGAATGTCGTCGAGGCGCGCGGCGGGGTCCACCGCCTTGATCATGTCGTAGAGCGTCAGACCGGCCACGCTGACCGCGGTCAGCGCCTCCATCTCCACGCCCGTGCGGTCGGTGCTGCGTACCGTCGCGATAATCTCGATCACGGACTCCCCCACGCTGAAATCGACGTCGACTCCGGTGAGCGCCAGCTGGTGGCACAGCGGAATCAGGTCACTGGTGCGCTTCGCCGCCAGAATGCCCGCCACCCGGGCGGTGGCCAACGCGTCGCCCTTCGGCAGGCCGCCGGCCGAGATCAGCTCGACCACGCGCGGCGAAGTATGCAGGGCTCCCGCGGCCACCGCGGTCCGCTTGGTGGCTCCCTTACCGGTGACGTCGACCATGTGCGCGGCCCCCCGCTCGTCCAGGTGCGACAGCGCACCCGAGGGGGATTCTCCCGACGCCCAGGTCGCCGCGGGCTTGGCGGCCTCGGAGGCCCTAGCCATCGTGGCGCCTACCGGTTAACGACGGTGACCGGGTGCAGGTAGGGCAGGTCAGTGGAGGGCAGCGGGAACACCAGCTCGCCGAAGGGCGACAACGCTCCCGTCCGGTCGGTCACGAGTTCGCTCACCGCGTGGTCGTCGGGGTCCGTCGTCGGCCACCCGTTGTCGACATACCTGGTTTTGCGGGCTTTGCCCTCAGCAGTGTCAGCCACGTCGTCCATTCTGACAGGTCGCTCCTGCGCCCGTCCTGCAAGACCGTCAGTTCGACCGGGAAGCTGCCGACATTCGCGGCCTACGTGGGACCCGCCGACTGTTTTACGCTGGTCAGCAATGACCGACAACACCCCGGATATCCCGCTGGGGTCGTGGCTGGCCGACTTGCCCGACGAGCGGCTGATCCGACTGCTAGAGCTGCGGCCGGACCTCGCCCAGCCGCCGCCCGGCAGCATCGCCGCGCTGGCCGCGCGCGCCCAGGCCCGCCAGTCGGTCAAGGCCGCCACCGACGAACTCGACTTCCTGCGACTGGCGGTGCTCGACGCGCTGTTGGTGCTGCAGGCGGATGCGACGCCGGTGCCGACCGCGAAACTGCTGGCGCTGATCGGTGAGCGCGCCCCCGAGGCCGACGTCGTGGGGGCGCTGGACGATCTGCGGGAGCGCGCTCTGGTGTGGGGCGACGCGGCGCTGCGCGTGGCGCCCGACGCCGGCACGGCGCTGCCATGGCACCCGGGCCAGGTCACGCTCGAGGACGCCTCCCGCAGCGGCGAACAGATCGCCGCGCTCATCGACGGCCTGGACCGGGCCCAACTCGACGTGCTGGAGAAGCTGCTCGAGGGTTCCCCGATGGGCCGCACCCGCGACGCCGCACCCGGCGCCCCTGTGGACCGGCCGGTGCCCCAGCTGCTCGCGTCGGGCCTGCTGCGCCGCATCGACGCCGAGACGGTGATCCTGCCCCGCCACGTCGGGCAGGTGTTGCGCGGCGAACAGCCCGGCCCCATGCAATTGACGGCACCCGACCCGGTGGTGTCGACCACCACCGTCGACGACGTCGACGCGGCAGCCGCCGGTGCCACCATCGACCTGCTGCGGGAACTCGACGTCCTCATCGAAACCCTGGCGGCCGCACCGGTTTCCGAACTGCGCAGCGGCGGCCTGGGGATTCGCGACGTCAAACGGCTCAGCAAGACGGCCGGCATCGACGAGTCGCGGCTGGGCCTGATCCTCGAGGTGGCGGTCGCGGCCGGGTTGATCGCCAGCGGGATGCCCGATCCCGAGCCCGCCACCGGCGACGGGCCGTACTGGGCGCCGACGGTGGCCACCGACCGGTTCACGGCGCTGTCCACCGCGGAACGCTGGCACCTGCTGGCCACCAGCTGGCTGGACCTGCCGAGCCGGCCGGCCCTGATCGGGACCCGGAGCCCCGACGCCAAACCCTATGGCGCCCTTACGGATGCGCTGTATTCGACGGCCGCGCCGCTGGATCGCCGGCTGCTGCTGAGCATGTTGGCCCAATTGCCCCCGGGCGCGTGCGTGAACGCGGTCGAGGCGTCGGCGGCACTGATCTGGCGGCGACCCCGCTGGGCCAAGCGGCTGCAACCCGGCCCGGTGGGTGACCTGCTGGCCGAGAGCCACGCGCTGGGCCTGGTCGGTCGCGGGGCGCTCAGCTCCGCGGGCCGTGCCCTGCTCGACGACGGTGCCGACGCCCAGGCCGCGATTGACGCGATGGCGCGTGCCCTGCCCAAACCGATCGACTACTTTCTGGTCCAGGCCGACCTGACCGTGGTGGTGCCGGGCCCGCTGCAACGCGACCTCGCCGAGCAACTCGCCGCCGTGGCCACCGTCGAATCGGCCGGCACGGCGATGGTGTACCGCATCAGCGAGCAGTCGATCCGGCACGCGCTGGACGTGGGTAAGACCCGCGACTGGATGCACGCCCTGTTCGCCAAGCACTCCAAAACCCCTGTGCCGCAGGGCCTTAGCTACCTCATCGACGATGTCGCGCGTCGGCACGGCCAGCTGCGGATCGGCATGGCGGCATCGTTCGTGCGGTGCGAGGACCCCGCGCTCCTGGCGCAGGCCGTGGCCGCGCCCGCGACCGAAGGGGTGCAACTGCGCGCCCTGGCACCGACGGTTGCGGTGTCCCCGGCACCGATCGGCGAGGTGCTGGTCGCGCTGCGGGCGGCGGGCTTCGCCCCGGCGGCCGAGGACTCCACGGGCGCCATCGTCGACGTCCGGCCACGCGGGGCCCGGGTGCCCACGCCGCAGCAGCGCCGGCCCTATCGCCCGATGCCGCGCCCCAACAACGAGAGCCTGAACGCGGTGGTGGCGGTGCTGAGGAAGGTGACCGCCGCACCGTTCGGCAACGTTCGCATCGATCCGGCGATCACCATGTCGCTTTTGCAGCGCGCCGCCAAGGAACAAGAGACGTTGGTGATCGGTTATTTGGATGCCGCCGGCGTCGCCACCCAGCGGGTGGTGTCACCGATCAGCGTTCGGGGCGGTCAGCTGACCGCATTCGACTCGGCGTCCGGCCGGTTGCGCGACTTTGCCATCCACCGCATCACGTCGGTGGTGTCGGCCAACGGCCGATAATGGGTTTCGATGACTCGCGAGAGGATGAGGAGGAGCGGCGCCATTGACTGACGGCCCGTTGATTGTGCAGTCCGACAAGACGGTGCTGCTCGAGGTCGACCACGAGCAGGCCGGAGCGGCGCGCGCCGCCATCGCGCCGTTCGCCGAGCTGGAACGCGCGCCCGAGCACGTACACACCTACCGCATCACACCGCTGGCGCTGTGGAATGCCCGCGCGGCCGGCCACGACGCCGAACAGGTCGTCGACGCCCTGGTCAGCTTCTCCCGCTACGCGGTGCCCCAGCCGCTGCTGGTCGACATCGTCGACACCATGGCCCGCTACGGCCGCCTGCAGTTGGTCAAGCATCCAGCGCACGGCCTGACGCTGGTAAGCCTGGACCGCGCGGTGCTCGAGGAAGTGCTGCGCAACAAGAAGATTGCGCCCATGCTCGGCGCCCGCATCGACGACGACACCGTCGTCGTCCACCCCAGCGAGCGCGGCCGCGTCAAGCAGATGCTGCTCAAGATCGGTTGGCCCGCAGAGGATCTCGCGGGTTATGTGGACGGCGAGGCCCACCCCATCAGCCTGGCGCAGGACGGCTGGCACCTGCGCGACTACCAGCAGATGGCCACGGATTCGTTCTGGTCCGGCGGGTCGGGAGTGGTGGTGCTTCCGTGCGGGGCCGGCAAGACGCTGGTCGGCGCCGCCGCGATGGCCAAGGCCAGCGCGACCACGCTGATCCTGGTGACCAACATCGTCGCGGCTCGGCAATGGAAGCGCGAGCTGATCGCGCGCACCTCGCTCACCGAGGAGGAGATCGGCGAATACTCCGGTGAGCGCAAGGAGATTCGGCCCGTCACCATCTCGACGTATCAGATGATCACCCGGCGCACCAAGGGCGAATACCGGCATCTGGAGCTCTTCGACAGCCGCGACTGGGGGCTGATCATCTACGACGAGGTCCACCTGCTGCCGGCGCCCGTGTTCCGCATGACCGCCGACCTGCAATCCAAGCGACGCTTGGGCCTGACCGCCACGCTGGTCCGCGAAGACGGCCGCGAGGGCGACGTGTTCTCCCTGATCGGCCCCAAGCGTTACGACGCGCCGTGGAAGGACATCGAGGCCCAGGGCTGGATCGCGCCGGCCGAGTGCGTCGAAGTGCGGGTCACGATGACCGACAACGAGCGAATGCTGTACGCCACCGCGGAACCCGAAGAGCGCTACAAGGTGTGCTCGACGGCGCATTCGAAGATCGCCGTCGTCAAGTCGGTGCTGAGCCGGCATCCCGGCGAGCAGACGCTGGTGATCGGCGCCTACCTCGACCAGCTCGACGAGCTGGGTGCCGAGTTGAACGCCCCGGTGATCCAGGGGTCGACGCGGACCAAGGAACGCGAGGAGCTGTTCGACGCGTTCCGCCGCGGTGAGGTGTCGACGTTGGTGGTGTCCAAGGTCGCCAACTTCTCCATCGACCTGCCGGAAGCCTCTGTGGCGGTGCAGGTTTCGGGGACCTTCGGCTCGCGCCAGGAGGAGGCCCAACGGCTGGGCCGGTTGCTGCGGCCCAAGGCCGACGGGGGCGGCGCAATCTTCTATTCCATCGTGGCCCGCGACAGCCTGGACGCCGAATACGCCGCGCACCGGCAGCGCTTCCTCGCCGAGCAGGGTTACGGGTACATCATCCGCGACGCGGACGACCTGCTGGGCCCGGCGATTTGAGGTCACGAGAGCGGCGCCGATTCCGCCGATCTCTCATGCCAAGTTTCTTGCCTATTGCAACTATTGCATAGAGCTATGATAATTGGAGGCGTCACCCCGCAGAGGAGGTACGCCCATGAAGATCGGCATCGTCGGCGCAGGTATCGCCGGACCAACGCTCGCGTACTGGCTGGCCCGCTACGGCCACGAGCCAACTCTGATCGAGAAGGCACCGGGCCTGCGCACCGGCGGCTACGTGGTCGACTTCTGGGGTGGCGGGTATGCCGTTGCCGAACGCATGGGGCTCACCACCGACCTGCACGCCGAGGGATACCAGGTGCGCGAAGTGCGACTCGTGAACCGGAATTCGCAACGGGTGGGCGGCTTTTCGACTGAGCCGTTCCGGCGCAACCTCGATGGCCGATTCACCACTGTGCCGCGTGGCGACCTGGCGGCCATGATCTATCACTCCATCGAGAACCATGCTGAAACGCTGTTCGGTGAAAGCGTTTCGGCCGTCGAGCAACACGACTCGGGCGTGTCGGTCACCCTGGAGGGCGGCGGGTCAAGGCACTTCGACCTGCTGATCGGCGCGGGCGGCATCCATTCTCCCGTGCGGGGCTTGGTGTTCGGACCCCAAAACAGATTCGAGACGGATCTGGGCTATCGAGTCGCGGCATTCGAAGCCCAGGGCTACCAGCCGCGTGACGAACTCGTCTACCTCGCCTACACCATGCCGGGACGCATGGTCGCCCGATTCTCGATGCGCGACGAAAAGACCATGTTTCTCTTCGTTTTCACCGCCGAGAAGACGAGCGGTCCCGATCCGCAGGGTGTGTCAGAGGCCAAGGCGACCCTGCGTCGGGTGTTCGGCGACGCGGGCTGGGAATGCCCGGAGATCCTGCTCCACCTCGACCGGGCGTCCGAGGTTTACTTCGACCGCACCAGCCAAATCGTCATGGACCGTTGGTCGGACGGGCGGGTGGCGCTGATCGGGGACGCCGCGGCCGCGGTCTCCCTGCTCGCGGGTGAGGGAACGGGCCTGGCGATGGTGCAGGCGTACACGCTGGCGGGGGAGCTCAATCGCGCGGGGGACGACCACCAGGACGCCTTTCGTCGTTATGAGCGCACACTGCGTCCGATTGTCGAGGCCAGGCAGCGCTCGGCGCGCGCATTCGCGGCGACATTCGCACCAAAGACGGCCCTGGGTCTGTTGACCCGCAATCAGGCCTCCAAACTGCTCAACATCCCGCGACTGGCCGACTGGGTCGTCCGCAGCGAATTCCGTGACGACATACCGATACCGGAATACGCCGCATAGCCGGCACCGGCCGCCTAGAGCGACAGGATGGTCGCCGATGCGGTGCCGGGTGCGCCATACACCTGGGCCAAGCCCACGCGCGGGTTGCCGGGCACCTGACGCTCGCCCGCCTCACCGCGCAGCTGGCGCACCAGCTCGTGCATCTGCCGCAGTCCCGACGCGCCGATCGGCTCGCCGTTGGCGATCAACCCGCCGTCGGTGTTTACGGGCATCGAACCGTGGATCTCGGTGGCGCCGTCGGCCAGCAGCTTCTCCTGCTCGCCGTCGGCGCACAGGCCGGTCTCGGCCATGTGGATGACCTCGTTGCCGGCGTCGGTGTCCTGCAGCTGCGCGACGTCGACGTCCTCGGGCCCGATGCCGGCGGCCTCGTAGGCCGCCTTGGACGCATACACCGTCGGTGAGACGTCCTCATCCAGCGGAGCGAAGGTGGCGTGCACCTCGTAGGCGCCGTAGCGGCGGGTGCGAATCTCGCAGGCCCGCACGTACACCGGCTTGTCGGTGTACTTGTGCGCGAGGTCGGCCCGGCACATGATCACTGCGGCGGCGCCCTCGTCGGGCGCGCAGAACATGTACTGCGTCAGCGGGTAGTTGAGCACGGGCGAGTTGAGGATCTCCTCCTCGGGAATCGGCTTGCGGCGGAACGCGTTCGGGTTCAGCGCGCCGTTGCGGAAGTTCTTGGCCGCCACCTTCGCCAACGTGGCCTGCGAAATGTTGTGGTCGTGCAGGTACTTGTTGGCCTTCATCCCGAAGAACTTGGTGGTGACGAACTGACCGTTCTGCGCGTACCACTGCGGCAGCGCCAGCTTGGCGGGGTCGTCGGTGAACGCGCCGCGCGGGTGCTTGTCCAGGCCGATGGCGATGCCGATGTCGTACTTGCCCAGCCGGATGGTGTCCGCCGTTTGCTGGATCGCGCTGGCGGCGGTGGCGCAGGCGTTGAAGACGTTGGTGAAGGTGATGCCGGTCAGCCCCACCAGGCGGGTCACCGCGTCGGGGTTGGACACCTCGTGGCTACCGCCGAAGCCGAACTGGATGTCCTTCCAGTCCACCCCGGCGTCGGCCAGCGCGGACTGGATGGCCTCGGCGCCCATCTGCATCGCGGTCTTATCGAACCTGCCGAACGGGTGCAGGCCCACGCCGATGATGGCGACATCGTTGGTCATCTCAGGTCTCCTTATACCGGCTGGAACGCGAAGGTGACGATCTCGTTGCCGTCGCCGTCGGTGGTAAACGGCACCATGGTCAGCTCGACCTCCTGACCGAACTGCAGCTTGGCCGGGTCGTTCTCGGTCAACCGGCCCTCGACGCGGATCACGTCGTCGAGCTGCACGAGGCCGACGCCGAACGGGACGAAGTCCTTGCCGGTGGGCCCGGCGTACGGGGCCCCGGGCGGGAAGCCCTGGGTGGTCCACGCGACCAGGGTTCCGCGGCGCGGCAGCAGCACGTCGGTCATCTCGCCGAGGCTGCAGCGCGGGCACCACTGTTGCACCGGAAAGGTGGTCGCGCCGCAGCTGCCGCACCGGCTGCCGATCAGCTGTGGGCTCTCGTCGGGCCAGGTAGAGATCTCGGGGGCAAGGGCCTTTTGCATCGGGGGTCCTCCAGCAGCGCCGAACAGAATGTTGCTCACGCAACCGTATAACAGCTTTCCGAAAAGTGGAAACCGCATTCTCATTAGTTGCGCCCGATGCCGCGCGGCCGGGCCCCGCGGATATCTTGAGACCATGCCAGTCACGGTGATACTCGAACTGAAGTTCAAGCCCGATGCGGTGCCGCAGGCGCGCGACGTCATGGGCCGGGCGCTGCGGGACACCCGCGCGTTCGCCGGGAACGTCCAGACCGACGTGCTCGTCGACGAGGACGACGAAGCCCACTGGCTGATCTACGAACTGTGGGACTCGGTCGAGCATGACGAGGCCTACCGTGCGTTCCGCGCCGGCGAAGGAAAACTGACCGAGCTGCCCCCACTGCTGGCCGCGCCCCCCGTCAAGAAGCGGTACGCGACCACCGACATCTAGCTCAGCGCGGGAATCACCTCGCGCTCGAACAACTCGATGCCGGACCGGTCGTACGCCGCCTCCGGGAAATAGCAGATGGCGTACTCGCATCCGAGGTCGCGCAGCCCGGCGAGCCGCTCGATCACCTGTTCCGGGGTGCCCGTCGCCGAATCGGGTCCGCTGCCCGCGGCGAGCATCGCGTCGGCGGCGGCCTCGGGCACGTAGCGCACGATACGGTCGCGCACCCGCTGCAGCCGGTCCTTGACGTCGGCGTCCGACGTGCCTACGACCGCGTTGACGTTGGCCGAGCGCACGATGGCATCGAAGTCGGTGCCCACCTGCTCGCAGTGCCGCGCGAGCACCTCCGACTTGTGGGCGAACGCCTCGGGTTCCGGCGCGAAGTTGGTGTACTGCGCGTACTTCGCCGCGATGCGCAGGGTGACCTTCTCGCCACCGCCGGCGATCCACAGCGGAATCCCGTTGTCCTGCAGGGGTTTGGGTGACACGATCGCGCCGTCGACCTGATAGTGCTTGCCATCGAAGCTGACCCTGCCGTCGCGCCAGGCGTCGCGCATGATCTGCACACCCTCGTCCAGCCGGCCCAGCCGCACACCCGCCGAGGGGAAGCCGTAACCGTAAGCGCGCCATTCGTGTTCGTACCAGCCACCACCGATGCCCATCTGGATCCGCCCACCGGAGATGACGTCGGCGGTCGCCGCGACCTTGGCCAGATACACCGGGTTGCGGTAGCTCATCGCGGTGCACATCTGGCCGAGCTTGATCCGCGACGTGACCGCCGCGTACGCGGCCATCAGCGACCACGCCTCGTGGGTGGCTTCGTCCGTCGGCATCGGGACGGTGTGGAAGTGGTCGTACACCCACAGCGAGTCCCAGGCGCTGTTGTCGGCGTAGGTGGCCAGGTCGCGCATCACCGCCCAGTGCCGCTCCGGTTCGATGTCGACCAGATCCATTCGCCAACCTTGCGGGATGAAGAGACCGAAGCGCATAGCAACGGACTCTAGCCCGATCGTTCGGCGGGGTCCGCCGCTAGGCTTGTCCATCGTCAGGCAAGCGGGAGGTCGTCGTGCGGGTCCTCGTCTCGGGCGCCAGCATCGCCGGCCCCGTGCTGGCCTACTGGCTGGCCCGCCGCGGCTTCGACGTCACCGTCGTCGAACGGGCGCCCGCCCTGCGCAAGACCGGCGGCCACGCCGTCGACCTGTTCCGCCCCGCGATGGAGATCTCGGCGAACATGGGTGTCCTGCCCCAGATCGAGGCGCTCGCCACCGGAACGAACCGGATGACCATGCACCGCGAGGGCCGGTCGCGGCCCTTCGAGATCGACCTCACGAAGATCTATGCCGCCACGTCGGACCGGCACGTGGAGATCATGCGCGACGACCTCAGCGAGATCTACTACACCGCCGGCCGCGACGACGTCGAGTACCTGTTCGACGACTCGATCACCGCGATCGACCATGACGGCGACGTAACGTTCGAACGGGCCCCCGCCCGCCGATTCGACGTCATCGTCGGCGCCGACGGCCTGCACTCCAACGTCCGGCAGCTGACGTTCGGCGACGAAGCCGGCCTCACCCGGTTCCTCGGCGGTTACCTGGCGGTGGCGTCGGCACCGAAGGCACTGGCCAGCGCCGGCGAGATGACCTGCCACGTCGGCGCGGGCCGCCTCGCCGGCATCTACACCGCCGAGCACTTGGCCGACGCGCGGGCGGTCTTCCTGTTCCGCAGCGAGCGGGAACTCGACTACGACCATCGGGATGCGTTGCGGCAGAAGGAATTCGTGCGCGACGCGTTCGCGCGCATGCACGAGCAGGTGGACGGCTGGCTGGGCGAAATCGACCGCACGCCGGCGTTCTATTTCGACGCGATCAGCCAGCTGCGGCTGGACAGGTGGTCGCGGCGGCGGGTCACCCTCGTCGGCGACGCGGGGTACTGCCCCGGGCCCGCGGTCGGCGGCAGCACCAGCCTCGCGGTGCTCGGCGCCTACGTGCTGGCCGGGGAGCTGGCCCGGGCGGACGGCGACCACCTGCGCGCGTTCGCGGCCTACGAACTGCAGATGCGCGAACCGGTGCACCGCAGCCGGGCCTTCGCGCGCGGCGCCGCCAAGGGCATCATTCCCGGCTCGCGACTGGGGGTGTGGGCCTTGACCCGCGGCGCCCAGCTGGTGTCGCGGCTGCCCGGGACCCTGTCCCGGTCGCTGGCGAAGCTGAACACCAGCGGCCTCCGGATGCACGATTCGATGCCGGTACCCGATTACGGCGAAGACGACGAGAGGAAGGACGCCCCATGGAACTGACCGGTGTCGGAATCTGGAGCAGCCAACTGCGTTACGGCGACTCGTCCGAATCCGCCGAGGCCGCAGCGGAATTGGACGAGTTGGGCTTCCCTGCGCTGTGGATCCCCGACGTCGGCGGACCGGTGTTCGACGCGGTCGGCAACCTGCTCGCCGCGACCAAGCGGACCGTGATCGCCACCGGGATCCTCAACCTGTGGATGCATTCGCCCGGCGACGTCGCCGATTCGTACGCGGCGCTCACCGGCGAGCACGGGGACCGCTTCCTGCTCGGCATCGGGGTCAGCCACGCACCGCTGATCGACGCCGGCCAACCCGGGCGCTACCGCAAGCCGCTGGCGGCGACGGCGTCGTTCCTGGACGGGCTGGACGCCGCCCCGCGGCCCGTCCCCACCGGGCGACGGGTCCTCGCCGCGCTGGGGCCGAAGATGCTGACCCTGTCCGCCACCCGCGCCGCCGGGGCGCACCCCTACCTGGTCACCCCGGAGCACACCGCCTCCGCGCGTTCGACGCTCGGCGAGGGCCCGCTGCTGCTGCCCGAGCAGACGGTGATCCTCACCGACAGCGCCGACGAGGCGCACCGCCTCGGAACGGATTGGCTGCGTTCGTATTTGGCGCTGCCCAACTACGCCAACAACCTGCTGCGCAGCGGCTTCTCCGAAGACGAGGTGGCGCAGGTCAGCGACCGGCTCTTCGACGCCATCATCGCGTGGGGGGACGAGGACGCGATCATGCGCAGGGTCGCCGACCACCGTGCGGCCGGCGCCGACCACGTCTGCGTGCAAGTGCTGCTGGCGGATCCGAAGGCCTTTCCGCGCGAGGAATGGCGCCGGATCGCCGCGGCCCTCAAGGGGTGACCCCTCCGACCCCTCCGACCGCGAGCAGACGCAGAATCGCACGCGGAGGCCCCGCGTTACGCGATTCTGCGTCTGCTCGGCAGAACTACGTCAGCGAGTCCGGCGGCAGGAAGCGGTCGCCGTACTTGGCGGCCAGCTCGCGGGCGCGGGCCACGAAGGCCTCCTTGCCGATGCCGCCCGGCCCCTGGTAACCGACGATGAACTGCGCGCTACCACCGGTGTACGGCGGGAAGCCGATGCCCATGATCGAGCCGATGTTGGCGTCGGCGGTCGACGTCAGCACGCCCTCATCGAGGCACTTCTGGGTTTCCAGCGCCTCGGCGAACAGCATGCGATCAATCATGTCCTGCAACGGAATCTCAGCGCTGCCCGACTTGAACGTCTCGCGCAGGCCCGGCCAGAGGCCGGTGCGCTTGCCGTCGACGTACTCGTAGAAGCCGGCGCCCTTCAACCGCGAGGGGCGGCCGAGCTCGATCATCTTCTCCACCACGGCTTCTGCCGGGTGCGGCTCGTAGGTGCCACCGGCGTCCTCCACGCCCTTGCGGGTGGCGGTGGCGATCTTGTGCATCAGCTCCAAGTTGAGCTCGTCGGACAGCTGCAGCGGCGGCGCCGGGTAGCCGGCCTGCGAGCCGGCGTGCTCGATGCTGGCCGGCTCGACACCCTCGCCGAGCATCGCGAGCGCCTCGTTGACGAAGGTGCCGATGACGCGGCTGGTGAAGAAACCGCGGCTGTCGTTGACCACGATCGGGGTCTTGCCGATGGCCAGCGTGTAGTCGAACACGCGGGCCAGCGCCTCGTCGGAAGTCTTCTCGCCCTTGATGATTTCGACCAGCGGCATCTTGTCGACCGGCGAGAAGAAGTGGATCCCGATGAAGTCCTCCTGCCGCTTGACGCCGGTCGCCAGGCCGGTGATCGGCAGCGTGGAGGTGTTGGACCCGAGCAGCGCGTTGGGTTCGACGATGTCCTCGATCTCCTGGAACACCTTGTGCTTGAGTTCCTGGTTCTCGAACACCGCCTCGATCACGAAGTCGACGCCCTTGAAATCTGCGGGGTCGGCCGACGGCGTGATGCGGTCCAGCAGCGCCTTGCTCTTCTCCTCGGTGGTCTTACCGCGCTGAAGGGCTTTGGCCTCAAGCTTTTCCGAGTAGCCCTTGCCCTTCTGCGCGGCCTCGAGGCTGACGTCCTTGAGCACCACGTCGTAGCCGGCCTTGGCCGACACGTAGGCGATGCCGGCGCCCATCATGCCCGCGCCGAGCACACCGATCTTGTTGATCTTGACCGGCGCGATGCCGTCCGGCCGCGAACCGCCACCGTTGATGTGCTGCAGGTCGAAGAAGAACGCCTGGATCATGTTCTTGGCGACCTGGCCGGTGACCAGCTCGGTGAAGTAGCGGCTCTCGATGCGGGTGGCGGTGTCGAAGTCCACCTGCGTGCCCTCGACGGCCGCGGCCAGGATGGCCCGCGGCGCCGGCATTGGCGCGCCCTTGAGCTGCTTGCGCAGCAGCGACGGGAACGACGGCAGGATGGCCGCCAGCGCCGGTGACGACGGCGTGCCGCCGGGAATCTTGTAGCCCTTGACGTCCCACGGCTGGGTGTGCGACTCGGGGTTGGCCTTGATCCACGCCTTTGCCGCGGGCACCAATTCGTCTACGCTGCCGACGATCTCGTCGACGAGGCCGTTGTCCTTGGCCGCGGCCGGCTTGAACCGGGTGCCCTGGCTCAGCACGTTGAGGAAGCCGTTCTGGATGCCGAGCATCCGCGTCACCCGGGTGACGCCACCGCCGCCGGGCAGCAGGCCCAACGTGACCTCGGGCAGACCCAGCTGGACGCCCTTGACGTCGGCGACGATGCGGTGGTGGCAAGCGAGCGCGATCTCCAGACCGCCGCCGAGCGCCGCGCCGTTGATGGCGGCCACCACCGGCTTGCCCAGGGTCTCCAGGGTGCGCAGGTCGCGCTTGATGTCCTCGACCTCGGCGAAGACCTCACCGGCGTTCTCGGGTCCGGCGGTGATCATGCTCTTGAGGTCACCGCCGGCGAAGAACGTCTTCTTGGCGCTGGTGATCACCACACCGGTGATCGAATCCTTTTCGGCGACAAGACGTTCGACGGCCTTGTGCATCGATTCCTTGTAATGCTCGTTCATCACGTTGGCCGACCCGGTCGGGTCGTCCAACGTCAGCGTGACGATGCCGTCGGCGTCCTTGTCCCACTGGATGGTGTTCTCTGCCATGGTCTTAAACCCTCTCGATGATGGTGGCGACACCCATGCCGCCGCCGATGCACAGCGTGATCAGCGCGCGCCGGGCGCCGCGGCGCTCGAGCTCGTCGACCATGGTGCCCAGGATCATGGCGCCGGTGGCGCCCAGCGGGTGGCCCATCGCGATGGCGCCACCGTTGACGTTGAGCTTCTCGTCAGGGATGTTCAGGTCCTTCTGGAACTTCAGGACGACCGACGCGAACGCCTCGTTCAGCTCGAACAGGTCGATGTCGTCGACGGTCAGCCCGGCGCGGTCGAGCACCTTCTGCGTGGCCGGCGTCGGGCCGGTCAGCATGATCGTCGGGTCGGCGCCCGTGGTGGCGGTGGCGACGATGCGGGCGCGGGGGGTCAAACTGCCGGCCTTCGCCATCTTTTCCGAGCCGATCAGCACCAAGGCCGAGCCGTCCACGATTCCCGAGCTGTTACCCCCGGTGTGGACGTGGTTGATCTTTTCGACCCAGTGGTACTTCTGCAGCGCCACGTCGTCGAAGCCCGCCATGGCGGCGAGGCCCTCGAACGCGGGCTTCAGCTTGGCCAGGCCCTCCATGGTGGTCTCGGGCCGCATGTGCTCGTCGTGGTCGAGGATGAGCAAACCGTTCTGGTCGCGGACCGGTACCACCGACTTGGCGAAGTAGCCGCCCGACCATGCCTCGGCCGCCAACTGCTGCGAGCGCAGCGCGTAGGCATCCACGTCGTCGCGGGAGAAGCCCTCGATCGTGGCGATCAGGTCGGCGCCGATGCCCTGCGGGACGATGTAGGCGTCGTAGGAGGTGGCCGGGTCGGCCATCATCGCGCCGCCGTCGGAGCCCATCGGGACGCGGCTCATCGACTCGACGCCGCCGGCGAGCACCAGGTCGTCCCAGCCGGAGCGGACCTTCTGGGCGGCGGTGTTGACGGCCTCCAGCCCGGAGGCGCAGAACCGGTTGAGCTGCACGCCGCCGACCGTGTCGGGCATGCCGGCCGCGATCACCGCGGTGCGGGCGATGTCGCCGCCCTGGTCACCGACGGGCGAGACGCAGCCCAGGATGACGTCGCTGATCAGGCTCTCGTCCAGATCGGGGTGGCGCCTGCGCAGCTCCTCGATCAGGCCGACGACCAGGTTAAGCGGCTTGACCTCGTTCAACGAGCCGTTCTTCTGCTTGCCGCGGGGCGTGCGGATCGCCTCGTAGATGAAGGCTTCTTCGGACATGTCGAGTTCCTCTTCGCAAATGGGGGTTCGGATCCGTATTAAAGGTAGGTCCAGATACCGCACCCTAACAAAGTGCCCGGCCAACCTGTTGGTTGGGCCGATCGGCGCAGCTCGAGCGCGGGCGTCCCCCGGTCACGAGCGTCACGCCAGCGTGGCCGCGACGCACGCACGCCACACTGGCGTGACGCTCGAGCATGACGGCCCCCTAAGCTCGACCCCCATGACGGTCTCGCGCCTGCGTCCGTACGCCACCACGGTGTTCGCCGAGATGTCGGCGCTGGCCGCGCGCGTCGGTGCGGTCAACCTCGGTCAGGGTTTTCCCGACGAGGAAGGGCCCGCGGCCATGTTGAAGGCCGCCCAGGACGCCATCGCCGAGGGCAACAACCAGTACCCGCCCGGCATCGGGGTGGCGTCGCTGCGGCACGCCATCGCCGCCCAGCGGCGGCGGCACTTCGGCATCGAGTACGACCCGGACACCGAGGTGCTGGTGACGGTTGGGGCCACCGAGGCGATCGCGTCCGCCGTGCTCGGCCTGATCGAACCCGGCTCGGAGGTCCTGCTCGTCGAGCCGTTCTACGACTCCTACTCGCCGGTGCTGGCGATGGCCGGCGCGCACCGGGTGGCCGTGCCGCTGGTCCCGCACGGCCGCGGCTTCGCCCTGGACGCCGACGCCCTGCGCGCCGCGGTGACGCCGCGTACCCGCGCTTTGATCGTCAACTCGCCGCACAACCCGACCGGCACCGTGCTCAGCGAGGCGGAGCTGCGGGCCATCGCCGAGGTCGCGGTCGCCGCTGACCTGTTGGTGATCACCGACGAGGTCTACGAGCACCTGGTGTTCGACGCCCACCGGCATCTGCCACTGGCCGGATTCGCGGGGATGGCCGAGCGCACGGTCACCATCTCCAGCGCGGCCAAGATGTTCAACTGCACCGGCTGGAAGATCGGATGGGCTTGCGGCCCAGCGGAACTCATCGCCGGGGTGCGCGCGGCGAAGCAGTATCTGAGCTACGTCGGCGGCGCACCGTTCCAGCCCGCGGTGGCCCTGGCGCTCGACACCGAGGACGCGTGGGTGGCCGAGCTGCGCAACTCGTTGGCGGCGCGACGTGACCGGCTGGCCGCCGGGCTGTCCGACATCGGCTTCGAGGTGCACGACAGCGCCGGCACCTACTTCCTGTGCGCCGACCCGCGCCCCCTGGGCTACGACGACAGCACCGCCTTCTGCGCGGCCCTGCCCGAGAAGGCGGGCGTGGCCGCCATCCCGCTTTCACCCTTCTGCGACCCGGCCGCCGCGCACGCCTCGGTACAGGCCCAAGTGTGGAATCACTTGGTGCGCTTCACCTTCTGCAAACGAATGGACACCCTCGACGAGGCGATCCGGCGGCTGGCCGTCCTGCGGTGACGTCCGCCTAGCTCGCCGGCCCGAAGCCCTCGAGCACGCGCTTGCGCAGACCCTCCAGCGCGGCATGCAGGATCTTCTTGCGGGCCCGGTTGACCCAGAACTCGGGCAGGGGCGCCCACGGTTCGACCGTGATGGTGAATCGGACCCGGGTCTTGTCGTCGCTCACCCGGCTCAGGTTGTACTCCCCGTGCTGGCCGCGTTGCTGAGCCGTCCGGGCGGCGTCCCACACCATCCAGTCCGGGCCCCAGTGGTATTCGAGCAGTTCCGTGTCGTGAATGCCCGTGACGGCGATGGTGACCTTCACATGGTGCGGGCGACCGTCGGGGTATTTATCGACGACCTCGACCCGCTTGTGCACCGACGACCATGACGGGACGGCGTCCATGTCGGCCAGCGCCTCCAGGATCACTTCCGGAGGCGCGTCGATCACGATTTCCGACGATGCTTGGACGGCCACTGCTAATAAGTTAGCAACCGCTCAGGCCCTCCCGAAGGCTATTCCGACTCCGCGTCGTTGCCGCGCTTTACCAATTCGCACAATCCCTTTACCGCCGAGTCGAGCACGCTTTCGCTGGCGCGCCGGACGATGAAGGCGGGCATGGGCCGGCCCGGTTCGACCGTGACATCGAAGCGCACCCGGGTCTTGTCGAGGCCCTCGGGTTTGAGGTTGTACTCGACATGCTGGCCGTGCTGCTGGGAGGTCCCTTTCGCGTCGTAGACAACCCAATCGGGGCCCCAGTGATACTCCAGGATCTCCCTGTCGACGAGGCCCAGAATCTTGATCGTGGTCTTGACGTGGTGGGGCCGACCGTCGGGATAACGGTCGATCACTTCGATGTTCTTGTGCAACGGTGACCACGTCGACAGGACGCCGACATCTGTCAGCGCCTCCATGACCACTTCTGGCGGCGCGTCGACGACGAATTCGCGTGATGCTTTTACGGCCACTGAGCTCAACCTAGCAACATCGGAGCGCCGGCGGGGTCGATACCGTCTAAGACGTTGGCTACCAATCGATTTCGGAAAGGGGCGTGGTGGCCGCCGGCGGCCGCCCGACCGGAGCCGCCGGGGTGCGCGAGAAGCGCGGTCCGGGCGCGGCCTGGTCCACGCCGTGGGCGGTGATCACCGTGGACCGTGCCCGCAAGTGCTCGTCGGTGGCCGCTTCGCTCCACGTCAGCACCGGGGTGACGCAGGCGTCGGTGCCGGCGAAGGTGGCCGTCCACTCGTCGCGGGTGCGGCTGGCGAAGCGTTTCGCGAAGACGTCGTACATCCGCGGGTAGGAGCCGATGTCGAGCTGGCCGGGCACCTCCTCGGGCGAGAGCCCGAGCCCGCTCAGCAACGCCGCGAAGAACTGCGGCTCGATGGCGCCGACCGCCATGTACCCGCCGTCGGCGGTCTCATAGCAGCGATAGAACGGGGCGCCACCGTCGAGCAGAAACGACTCGCGCCGGTCACGCAGCGACCCGGTCGACTTCATGGTCCACATCATCTGGGCCAGCAGGCTGACGCCGTCCACCATCGCCGCGTCGACGACCTGCCCCTTGCCAGAACGTTCCCGCTCGTACAACGCGGCCGCGATGCCGAGCAGCACCAACATCGAACCGCCACCGAAGTCGGCGACCAGGTTCAGCGGCGGCATCGGCGGCCGGTCCGCGTAGCCCAGGGCGGACAGGGCGCCGGTTTGCGACAGGTAGTTGATGTCGTGGCCCGCCGTGCGGGCCAGCGGTCCCTCCTGCCCCCAGCCGGTGATCCGCGCGTAGATCAACCGCGGATTGACCGCCGCGCATTCGTCCGGACCGATGCCGAGTCGCTCGCAGGTGCCGGGCCGGAAGCAATCCAGCAGCACATCGGCCTTGGCGACCAGCTCGAGCAGGACCCCCGGTTGGGTCTTGACGTCCAGGTCGACGACCCGCTTCCCGCGGTGCAGCAGATCGCGATCCTCGGCCGGCATCGTCAACCCGCCGGGCCGGCGCACCCGCACCACGTCGGCCCCCAGGTCGGCCAGCATCATGCCCGCGTGCGGTCCCGGTCCGATTCCGCCGAGCTCGATCACCCTCACCCCGGCCAGGGGCCCGCCGCCGCCCACCGCGGCTACTTGCCCTTCTTCACCTGCAGCACCCGCTCGCGCAGCGCCTTGGTCGCCGAATCGATCGTCCCCTTCACCGCCCGCTTCAGGACGAAGCCCGGCAAGGGCACGTTCGGGTCGGCGAGCAGTTCGAACTTGACCAGCGTGGCGTCCCCCTGCGGGATCAGGGTGTACTTCCCGTCCTGCGCCTTCTGCTGGGAGGAGCTCACCAGCTTCCAGCTCACCGCGTCGTCGGTCCAGGTGTAGGCCACCACCTGTTCGTCGGTGATGCCGGCGACCCGCACCTTCATCTTCACTTGGCTTGGCCGCCCGTCGTCGCCGGTCGACAAGATCTCCGCGCTTTGGTGCGGCTCGGACCATTCGGGCATCGCCTCGAAATCGGCGATGACGTCCAGAATCTCCTTCGGACTGGCTTCGATGACGATGTCGCGGGATTCTTTGAGTGCCATGGCCCGCACGATACTGAAACGGCGTCCCGCTCGGAATGAATTCGGCAGGTACCGTCGTGCTTGTGACTGACGCCGTCAACCAGCCCCTCTACACCGTCGGCGACTATCTGCTAGACCGCCTCGCCGAACTCGGCGTCACCGAGATCTTCGGCGTACCCGGGGACTACAACCTGGAATTCCTGGACCACATCGTCGCCCATCCCGCGATCCGCTGGGTGGGCAACGCCAACGAGCTCAACGCCGGCTACGCCGCGGACGGGTACGGTCGCCTGCGCGGAATGTCGGCAGTGGTAACGACTTTCGGGGTGGGTGAACTGTCGGCTGCCAACGCCATCGCCGGCAGCTACGCCGAGCAGGTGCCCGTCGTGCACATCGTCGGCGGGCCCTCCAAGGACGCCCAGGGCACCAGGCGCGCGCTGCACCACTCGCTGGGCGACGGGGACTTCGAGCACTTCCTGCGCGTCAGCCGCGAGATCACCTGTGCCCAAGCCAACCTCATGCCCGCGACCGCCCGCCGCGAGATCGACCGGGTGTTGTCCGAGGTGCGCGAGCAGAAGCGGCCGGGCTACATCCTGCTGTCCACAGACGTGGCCCGTTTCCCCACCGAGCCCCCCGGCGCGCCGCTACCCCGCTACACCGGTGGCACCAGCCCCCGCGCGCTGTCGCTGTTCGTCGAGGCCGCCTCCGATCTCATCGCCGATCACCAACTGACCGTGCTGGCCGACCTGCTGGTCCATCGGTTACAGGTGGTCAAGGAACTCGAAGCCCTGCTGGCCGCCGACGTGGTGCCCTACGCCACTCTGATGTGGGGCAAGAGCCTGCTCGACGAGAGCTCGCCGAACTACCTGGGGATCTACGCCGGATCGGCAAGCGCCCCGGCGGTGCGCGCCGCGATCGAGGAGGCGCCGGTTCTGGTGACCGCCGGGGTCGTGTTCACCGACATGGTCAGCGGCTTCTTCAGCCAGCGGATCGACCCGGCGCGGACGATCGACGTCGGGCAGTACCAAAGCAGTGTGGCGGGCGAGGTTTTCGCGCCGCTGGAAATGGGAGCCGCACTGGAAGCGTTGGCCACCATCCTGTCCCGGCGAAAAATCGCGTCGCCGCCGGTGGTGTCGCCGCCCGCCGCCGCCCTGCCCCCGCCTCCGCCGCGCGATCAACCGCTGACCCAACAGCTGCTGTGGGACCGCCTGTGCACAGCCCTGACGCCGGGCAACGTGGTCCTGGCCGATCAAGGCACCTCGTTCTACGGCATGGCCGACCACCGCCTGCCCCAGGGCGTGACCTTCATCGGTCAACCGCTTTGGGGCTCAATCGGTTACACGCTGCCCGCGGCGCTCGGGGCCGGGGTGGCGCATCCGGAGCGACGGACGGTGTTGCTGATCGGCGACGGCGCGGCGCAACTAACGGTCCAGGAACTCGGCAACTTCTCGCGGGAGGGGCTGTCCCCGGTCATCGTGGTGGTCAACAACGACGGGTACACCGTCGAGCGCGCGATCCACGGAGAGTCGGCGCCCTACAACGACATTGTCAATTGGAGGTGGACGGACATCCCGAACGCGCTGGGCGTCGCCGACCACCTGGCGTTCCGGGTGCGGACCTTCGGTGAGCTCGATGACGCCCTGACCGCCGCCGCGCTGCACCAGGACCGGATGGTGCTCGTCGAGGTGGTCTTGCCGCGGCTCGAAATCCCGCCGCTGCTAGTCGAACTCGTCCAGCCGATGTCACCGGACGGCAGCGTTCGCCGCTGAGGCCGCCGCGTCAGGATCTGCTGGGTGCGCCGTTCGGATCGGACGATCGCAGTATCGCCTGCACGGTTCGCCGGCAGCGCCCGCAGTCGGCGCCCGCCCCGCAGGCCCGGGCGACGTCCTTGGTCGTGCAGGCCCCGGCCTCTACCACCTCGGCCACCGTTTGGCTGGTGACTCCGTTACACAGGCAGACGAACATCCAGGTGGCCGCTCAGTCCGCCTCGATGCGCATCATGTTGGTGAATTGGCCGACGAAAATCGGCGGATAGGGCCCCACCCCGGCACCGGACATCCACTCGGCCGCGGCGTCCGGATGCTCGATCCACCGCTGCGCACTCTCTTCGTCGGGCAACTCCGACATGATCAGCACCTCGTGCTCATCGTCGAAGGCTTGGAAGATCCAGGTCTTGCGGATGCCGGCCGCTACGAATCTGTCTGTGGCCGAGGCGACTTCGGCGGTCAGCGCCGACACGTCGTGAACCGAGGCGATGGTGGCCACCACGACGCCGGGTGCCTCGGGGCTGGCCGTGGGCGCCGGGACGAACCGGTGGACGATCTCGCCGGCGAAGACCGCGGGAATGTCGTCGACGCCCGCCGCGTCGAACCAGTCGAAGAAGACCCGGGAGCGCAGCAGTTCCACGATCGGCTCGCGGCTGTGCACTCCGATCATCACCAGCACGCGGCCGTAGTCATGCGTCGAGGTGTAGACGAGCACGTGGTGGGCGCCGATGTCGGCCAAGGCCGCCTTGCGGCGCTCGAGCAGCGGCCATACCCGGCTGGGATCGGGAACGCGATAGTCCGACGCGATCACCATCGAATGAATGTCGCCGTCAGTCAACGGAGTTGGTCCTTCATCACTTTTCCGGTGGCGTTGAGCGGCAGCTGGTCGAGGAACGCGATGGATCTCGGCGCCTTGAATCCAGCCATCCGCTCTCGGCACCATAGCAGCAGGTCCTCCTCGGAGACCTGGCTTTTCGCCACCACGAATGCCTTGCCGACCTGGCCGAGGCGGTCGTCGGGGACCCCGATGACAGCGGCTTGCGCCACCGCCGGATGCTGAAGCAGGTAGCCCTCGATCTCCGCCGGGTAGGCGTTGAACCCGCCGACGATGAACATGTCCTTCTTGCGGCCGTCGATCCGCAGCCGGCCGGCGGCATCGAGGCGGCCCAGATCGCCGGTGTGCAACCAGCCGTCGGGGTCGATCGCCGCGGCGGTGCCCTCGGGGTCGTCGAGGTAGCCCTGCATGACCCCGTAACCGCGAACCAGCACCTCGCCGTCGTCGGCGATGCGCACCTCGACCCCGTCGCACGGCAGGCCCGCCGTGGTGGCCACGTCCTCGAACGAGTCGCCGGGCCGGGACAGGGTGACGTTGCCGGCCTCGGTCAGCCCGTAGCCGGTCATCAGCGTCTGGAAGGGCAGTTCGCCGTGGATGCGGCGCACCAGTTCGACGGGAATGTCGGCGGCGCCGGTCACGCCGGCCCGTAACGTCGACAGCCTGGCCTTGTCACGCACCGTCAGCAGCGAGTGATACAGCGTCGGCGGGCCGGGCAGCATCGTGATGCGTTCGCGGTCAATGAGATCCACCACCGTGTCGACGTCGAAGACCGCGACCGGCAGCATCGTCGCACCGCGCAGGAAGGAGGTGACGAGTCCCGCCTTGAGGCCGAACGTGTGGAAGTACGGGTTGATCTGTAGGTAGCGGTCACCCTCGCGCAGATCCGCGAGCGTCGCCCATTCGGAGTACATGCGCAGCGTCTGGCGGTGATTCATCATCGCGCCCTTGGGGCGACCGGTCGTGCCCGAGGTGAAGATGATGTCGCAGATGTCGGTCCCGCTCACCGCCCGCTCGAACGGCGAACCGCTGGAAAGGAAGTCGGATTTCAGATCGATGACCGGCGTCCCGGCGGGCGCGGTGTAGTCCTGGCCCAAAAAGCCCTTCTGCACCAGGACGGCCTTCGCGCCGCTGCGGGCGATGATGTCGCCGGCCTCTTCCGTCTTGAACCGAGTGTTGACCGGCACCAGCACACCGCCGGCGGTGAGCAGCCCGAAGGCCGCGATGATCCACTCGACGGAGTTCGGCGCCCAAACGGCGACCCGGTCACCCTTGCCGACGCCGAGGTCCGCGAATGCGCCCGCGGCACAACGAATCCGCTCGACGAGCTCGGTGAAAGTGAAGCGCAGCGGACCGTCGACGGCCGCCTCCGCGTCGCCGAAGCGGTCCGCCGCGCTCAAGACCATCTCGGGGATGGTCTGCCATACCTGATTTGGTCGGCGTGTCACACCGTGACGAGCCGACCGAGGTTGCCGCCCATGATCTTTGCCTGGTCGTCGGTGGACAGGTGGGACAACGCGTTGACGTAGAAGGTCGGCTCGGCCAGTCCCTCGGGGTGCGGCCAGTCCGAGCCGTACAGCACCTGATCCACACCGACCAGGTTGATCAGGTCGTCGATGCCGTCCTCGAAGAACGGGCTCACGTGGATCCGGTTCTTGACCATCTCGACGGGGTCGCTCGGGAAGGCTTCCGGGGCCTTTCGGAAGACCTCGGTCAGACCGTCCAACAGCGGGGTCATCCACTTCGAGCCCGCCTCGACGATCGCGACCTTCAGCTTGGGGTGCCGGTAGAGCGCGCCGTGAATCACCCACGACCCCACCGCATCCTGGATCGGCCGCCACTCGTTGAGGATGCCCATCGCGTTGGTCTGGAACGGGAGCATCTCCTGCTCGGCACCGTCCCACTCCGAGGTGTAGCGGGAGTAGCCGCTGTCGGACGAGTGCATGCCGACCAGCACGTCGTGCTCGACGACCCGCTCCCAGAACGGGTCGAACTCGGGCACGGCGAACGACCGGGGGCCGCGGAAGCCGGGAACCGGCGCCGGGCGGATCAGGATGCAACGCGCACCGCGCTTGACGGCCCACTCCAGCTCCTCGATCGCCTTCTCGACGATCGGCAGGGTGATGACCGGGGTGGTGAAGATGCGGTTCTGGTAGTTGAAGCCCCAGACCTCGTCAAGCCATTCGTTCAGCGCGTGGATCAGGACGTGGATGGCGACCGGGTCGTCGCGCAACCGCTCCTCGAGCAGGCTGGCCAGCGTCGGGAACATCAGGGTGCGGTCCAGACCCAGCTCGTTCATCTTCTCCAGGCGCGGGCCGGGCTCGAAGAACGCCGGGATCGCGCGCATCGGCTCGCCGAACAGCTCGCGCTTGCTCTTGCCCTCGGGGTTGCCGTACTTGAAGTACTCCTCCCAGGCACCCGGCCGGGCGACAACCTCGAAGGTCGGATTGGGGATGTAGTTGCTGATGTGGCCGCGGATCGCGATCTTCGTCCGCCCGTTGATCTGGACGTACTGGACGTAGTCCTTGTACTCCTTGGGCAGGAATTTGGTCAGCGCCTCCGGCGGCTCGTAGAGGTGGTTGTCCGCGTCAAAGATCGGAAACGGGACGTCCTCCCGGTGCGACAACTGGCCCATGAGATCCTCCTTCGCGATTTTTGAGAATTGTATTCTCTACGGGCGCCCGACCGCAACGCGCCCCCTGAAATCGGGTTCTACGTCGTCAGCACGTCACGACGATTTTGAACGGCGCGCTAGCTGGTTCACCGGGTTTGTCGGTCTTGTAACCGTTGGCGGTGCCGCTGATGGTGTACTTGCCGCCACTCATGCTCGTATCGGCGGTGCCGTCGCCGCCCCGGGAGTACATCCCGCTGAACCCGCCCAGGTTTCGGATGTGTACGGACGTGGCTGCGGGCTGTTGCCCGCTCTCGTCGATGACGACCTTGGCCCCGGCAAAGTCGCCGCCGATGTCGATCGTCCGGGTCCAC
This sequence comes from Mycobacterium sp. UM_11, assembly GCF_001414075.1. Lineage (NCBI taxonomy): Bacteria > Bacillati > Actinomycetota > Actinomycetes > Mycobacteriales > Mycobacteriaceae > Mycobacterium > Mycobacterium sp. UM_11. The sequence goes on from NZ_LATC01000001.1 coordinate 110,776, forward strand.
TCCAACTGGCCGCACTTGACGATGTGGAAATTCCGATCGTTGCCGTCGATGGTCACCGACGCCGTGCTGGCGATCTGGGATGGTGGTCGCGAGGAGCACGCCCCAAGCAGCGCGACGGCGAGTGCCGCGACAACCGCGGCCGTCCTTCGGTCCGGCACCCGGCACTCCTATCTTCGCTGCCGATAGCTCTTCGGCCTGCAGCGACGATGTTATTCTCGCACCGGGAGAATGCCAATATCGTCCGTTCTCGTCCAAGGAGCAATAACGCATGGTGGACCTGGAGATCGATGACGGGTTGGCGGTGCTGACCATCGATCGGCCGCACGCACGCAATGCGATCGCGCTGGACACCATGCAGCAGCTGGAGAAGGCGCTGGACGCGGCGGCGGGCGCCAGGACTTTGGTGATCAAGGGCGCGGGCGATCGGGCGTTCGTATCCGGCGGCGACCTCAAGGAGTTGCGCGCGCTGCGCACCGAGGAGGATGCCGCGGCGATGGCCAAGCGGATGCGCGCGATCTGCGATCAGCTGGCCAGCTTCCCCGCGCCGGTGATCGCCGCGCTGAACGGCCACGCCTTCGGCGGTGGCGCCGAGGTCGCCGTCGCGGCCGACATCCGGCTGGCGGCCGACGACATCAAGATCGCCTTCAACCAGGTGGAACTCGCGATCATGCCGGCCTGGGGCGGCGCCGAGCGGCTGGCCGCGCTCGTCGGGAAGAGCCGGGCGCTGCTGCTGGCCGGCACCGGAACCGCCCTCACCGCACAGGAGGCCGAGCGGGTGGGCCTGGTGGACCGGGTGCTGCCCCGCGCCTCGTTCGACCAGGGTTGGCAGTCGGTTGCCAGGTCGCTGGCCCGCCATCCGGGGGTCGAGATAAAGCGCGTAATCAGCGGGGTTTCGGCGGACGAAGCGATAGCATCCTTTGCACGGCTGTGGGTTGCCGACGCGCACTGGCGGGCCGCAGAGCGGGTGATGAACCGCACCGCAAGTGCGCCACGGGCCGTCGGAGGAGCGAGATGACGGGCAGACGGTTGGGCGTGGGCGCCGCGACCCTGTCGGCGTTGCTGGCCGCTGCGACCGGTTCGGTCGTGAGCGCCGGCCACGCCCTGGCCGACCCGGTGATGCACCACGTGAGATACACCGTCATGGCGCAGAATCCGATCTACACCGACATCTATTACCTGGACCACCAGCCGGAGAAGTTCTCCGACTACAGCCACAACCCCTACTCGTTCACACCGCACGTCGACGTTGATCTCGGCCCGGGCAAACCGTGGAGCTTCGATCTGGACATGTCGAACCCCGATGACTACGCGATGGTCGTGGCGAGCACGGGCACCGAGCCCGGCACGCCTGGGCTTCACTGTGATCTGGCGGTGGACGGAGCGGTCGTCGTATCCAAAGACGGCCCCAAAGGCGTGCTCTGCTCACTGCGCAACTGGTGAACCACCCAGGTCGGCGGGACACCTTCGATCGGTCGCGGGTCGCCTTCCAGGCGGCGGAGGTATTCCTCGACCAACGCCACGGTCTCGGCGTGACCGCCGGACATGCCGATCGCCTGCTCGAGCACCAGCATTCGCGACAAGCTGGTCATCAGCACCGTCCAGACCACCGCCGGCACATCTTCGTTCTCCGCGCCGTAGCGCTGTAACGCGGCGGCCACCGTCTTGCGCTGCTCGTCGCGAAAACGTTCGGCGTAGTAAGCGATTTCGGCCCGCATGTCTTTGCGATGATTGGCCAGCGCCATGAACTCCATCGAAATCCGGGTGAACCCCGGATCGGTACCGAACCGCCAAAGCGCCCACAATGGCTGGTCCGACCGCAGCGCTCGGGCCTGCACTTCGAGGCCCTCCTCGGCGCGGCGGCGGAAGACCTCGACGAACAACTCCTCCATGGTGCGGAAGTAGTAGTGCACGAGCTGAGGTTTCAGCCCCGCCTTGCTCGCCAGGCGTCGCGACGTCACCGCGGCATAGCCCTCCTCGAGCATCAGCTGCTCGGCGGCATCGAGCAACAGGCCGCGATTTTTCGCGTCCGGTGCCCCGATCCTGCGGGCCCCGGAAGAGGCAGATGTCATGTCCCCGCTCCGTACTGTGTGCCATCCCGTGCCGACCACTCGGATCGTATCGTGGCGCGCCGGCCCCGACCTTGACCCTGACATTACCGCCATGCTAAGCAGGTGCTCAGCAGATTTTTCGATCTCGGAATGACCGCGGCGCCACTTCCTGCCGCCGAACATGACCGGTAACCCAGCCCAGGGAGACGCAATCCGATGAGTAACTACGAGTCGATCGACTTCTTCACCGATCCGTCTCTCGTCCCCGACCCGCACCCCTATTTCGACTACCTGCGCAGTCAAAACCCGGTCTTGCGGCTGCCCCATTACGGCGTCGTCGCGGTCACCGGGTACGACGAGGCCTGCGAGGTCTACAAGGACCCGGAGACGTTCTCCAACATCGTCGCGCTCGGTGGGCCGTTCCCCCCGTTGCCGTTCCAGCCCGAGGGCGACGACATCAGCGCCCAGATCGATGCGCACCGCAGCTCCTTCCCGATGAACGAGCACATGGTCACCATGGATCCGCCCGACCACACCAAGGCGCGGTCGGTGCTGGCGAAGCTGCTGACCCCAAGCCGGCTGAAGCACAACGAGGAGTTCATGTGGCGCCTGGCTGACCGGCAGCTCGACGAATTCCTGGACAACGGCGAATGCGAATTCATCGCCGAATACTCAAAGCCGTTCGCCACCTTGGTGATCGCCGACCTGCTGGGCGTGCCGGAATCCGACCACAAGGAGTTCCGCAGCGTGTTGGGTGCCGATCGCCCCGAGGCCCGGGTGGGAGCGCTGGACCACGAGTCGGTCGGTATCAACCCGCTGGAGTGGCTCGACGAGAAGTTCTGCGACTACATCGAGGATCGGCGGCGCGAGCCGCGCAACGACGTCCTGACCTCGTTGGCGTCGGCGAAGTACCCCGACGGCTCGACGCCGCCCGTGATCGAAGTCGTCCGCTCGGCGACGTTCCTCTTCGCCGCCGGCCAGGAAACCACGGCCAAGCTGCTCAGCGCGGCGCTGCAGGTGCTCGGCGACCGGCCGGACATCCAGCAGGAGCTGCGTGACGACCGCAGCCTCATCCCCGGGTTCATCGAGGAATCGCTGCGGATGGACAGCCCGGTCAAGAGCGACTCCCGGCTGGCCAGAAGGGCCACCACCGTTGGCGGAGTCGACATTCCGGCCGGCACGGTCGTCATGGTGCTGCCGGGGGCGGCCAATCGCGACCCGCGCCGGTTCTCCAACCCGCACGAATTCGACCTGCACCGGCGCAACGTGCGCGAGCACATGGCGTTCGCCCGCGGCGTGCATTCCTGCCCCGGCGGACCGCTCGCCCGGGTGGAGGGCCGCGTCTCGATCGAGCGCCTGCTGGACCGGATGTCGCACATCGAGATCGACGAAGCCCACCACGGGCCGAGCGCCGGCCGTCGTTACACCTACGAGCCGACGTACATCCTGCGCGGCCTGAGCGAATTGCACCTGAGGTTCACCACCGCGGACGCGGTAGCGGTCGCGGGCTGACTCAGAGGTTCAAGCCGACGAAGTAGCAGCCGAGCATCGCGGCGGCCATCACCGCAACCCACGCGTCGGTGAGCCGGCACAGCACCACCGGAGCGTTGCGGACCTCCATGAACTCGCGAAAGATGATGCGCACCTTGACAAGTGCGATCACGATGACGCTCGACGTGACCACCGCGCTGGATCTCAGCGATCCGCCGGCGGAATGGTCTATCCACAGATACGCCAGCGTCAGCGACGCCAGGATCAGCCACACCACCAGCAAACGTTTGTTGAATTTGATTCCGATCACCTCACCACGTAGAGCAGCGCGAAGATGAGCACCCACAGGAAATCGACGGTGTGCCAGTAGGTCGCGCAGGTTTCGACGAGCTGCTGAGACTCCTTCGACTCGTGGGCTTTTCGCGCCTTGACGCGAAGTTGGTAGACGATGACGCCGAGGGCAACGAAACCGATCAGCAGGTGCACGAAGTGGATGCCGGTGAGGAAGAAATAGTAGGTGAAAAAATCGTTACTGCCCAGGCCATTTCCCATGCGGACCAACCGGGCCCATTCGAAAACCTTGCCGAGCAGGAAGAGCACCGCGAACCCGGCCGTGATGAAGGCGTCCCGCAGCGCCGCCGGGTAGGCGCCGGCGCGGGCGGACTGGACACACCGCGCCACCGACCACGAACTCAGCAGCAGCACAAGGGTGTTGACGACGCCCACGCGAAGGTCTAGCTGCGCCTGCGATTGCAGAAACAGCTCGGGGTTGCGAGCCCGGGAGAACAGGTAGAAGCCGAAATACGCGGTGAAGACCAGGGTCTCGAACAGCACGAACGCCCACATGTCGGGTTGACCGGGCACGAATCTGACCCGTCGGTTCCCGTCGGCCGTCTCGGTCATCAGGCGGGCGCCTCTTTTGCCGGCAGCTCGGGCAGTGGTCCGGTACCGAAGTCTTCGCGGCGGATCATTCGAAACAGCATCACGATGAAAGTTACTTGGTAGACGCCGAATACGACCATGTCCAGCCACCAGGCGATCTCGCCGTCCCACGCGAACACGCCACGCCGGAAGATCCAGCACGGCGCCACCACCACCTCGGTCAGCGCGTTGCACAGGTTCAAATACCCGAACCACTTGGGGAACACCCGATTCTTGTCGAGCAGGATGGCGAGCATCCAGATCAGCGAGCCGATCAGGAACACCCCCATGGTGCCGTCGAAGGACAAGAAGGCGAAGTCGTACAGCCAGCCGATCGCCTCGGGGTCGCGCTCGGGTCGCAGGGTGCCGACGATCAGCGCGATGTTGAGCAGCAGCATGCCGGGAACCGCGCTGAGCGAATAGATGAGCAGATACGAATACGCGAAGGCGCGGCTCACCGACATGCGCCGCATCGAGTACGCGATGATCGCATTGTTGAACGCGATCATGCCGCTGATCGCGAAGATGACGCCGAAGCCGACCGGTATCCCTAGGTGGCGCTCGGAGAACCAGTGCGCCTGCGTGGCGAGATCCCAGCTGGGCTCCGGCGGGGGCTGGACCTGCGCCACGATGAAGAACATCGGGAAGAAGAGGGTGTAGAACACCATCAGGAAGCCCCAAGCCAGCCACAGTTCTCGCTTGGGGTTATGCCTGACGTGCCAGCGGATCCGCCGGTACAGCGCCCCCGTGGGTGGTGGGGCGGCGGATGTCGGCGATGTGATCACCGCGCTCATGCGCCAACCAGTTCGCCTGAGCGCCCGAGGTTCTCGGCGCGCTCGCGATAAACGGCGCGCGCCAGGACGACGCCCATTACGACGATCCAGACGGCGATCGCGGTGTTCTTCACCCAGAACGACAGAAAGCCGTCCCACGCCAGCGGCCCGGTCAGCGAAACGCCGACGAACGCGGCGGGCACCAATGCGGCGGCCACGAGAAGGTTGAAGTAAGCCACCCAGCGGCCGAACACCGGGCGCGGCTGATCATCGAAATAGATTGCCAGGGCGAGGATCACGCTCTGGCCGATCAGGAAAGGAACCAGGATCGTGAAGGTGATCCAGCCGAGGTCGTTGAGCAGCTGGGTCAGCCCGGGACTGCGCTCCGGCCGAAAGGCCGCCAGTAACCAGCAGACGTTGGCGACGAGGAACAGGGTCGGGCCGCCGGCCGCGCAACCCAGCATCGCGTAGGAGAAGATCGGCGTCCGGTGCGCCATCCTGCGGATCTGCAGCACGATCAGGGCCAGGATCGGAACCAGGCATACGCCGAACCAGTTGAACACGATCATGCTGTAACGGATCTCCGGCAGGTGGGCCGGATCGCGGTAGAACGCGGCGACCTGTTCCGCGGGCATCGACGGCGACATCGGCGGGTTGAAACCCGGGAAGAGAAAGAACGCCGCGATCCAGAGGATCAGGGCCGCGGGCAGCGTCCACAGCAGGATCAGCTCACCGTCGGTCCGCCGCGGCGCGGCCCGCGTCGCCCCCCGGCCCGGTGCATCCCCCCCGTCAGCGTCGGACATCAGCACCCCTTCAGATCGGCACCCCACACGGTTCGTCTGCGAAGCTAGCCGATCGGCTAGCCTGGGTCAAGAGAGTCGTCTAGTCTCGGTGCGTGGGAACAGCACGGCGACCAGTTACCGCTGAGCAATTCTGGCTGATCGAGCACAGCCCGGCCCGGACGCGGGTACTCGACGCCGCGCTGGATCTGTTCGCCACTCACGGCGTCAGCGGTACGTCGCTGCAGATGATCGCCGACGCCGTCGGTATCACCAAAGCCGCTGTTTACCACCAATTCCGGACCAAGGAGCAGATCGTCATCGCCGTGACCGAGCGCGAGCTCGGCCGGCTCGAGCCGGCGCTCGAGGAGGCCGAGGCCTACGGCGACGGGCCGCAAGCGCGAGATGCCCTGCTGGTCAGCGTGATTGAGATGGCCGTGCGCGACCGCCGGTTAGTGCGCACGCTGCAATTCGATCCCGTCGTCGTCCGATTGCTGGCCGAGCACAAGCCCTTTCAGGTCTTCATGGACCGCCTGTACCGGGTGCTGCTCAGCGACGCGGGCCTTGACGGACGGATCGAGGCGGCCATGTTCTCTGGCGCGCTCAGCACCGCCGTCATGCATCCGCTGGTCGCCGACATCGACGACGAGACGTTGCTCGACAGGGTCACCGATTTGAGCCGGCGCCTGCTCGGTTTGCCCCGGGGCGGGCCCGGCTGACCGGAAACGCAGTGGCTAGGTGTCGGCGCGGACCCAACTCGCTATGCCGTCGTGAGCGATACAGATCAGGAACAGACCGTCAGGTGCCTGCGCGACGTAGTTGAGGTAGTTCTGGCAGTTTGCGTTCTCATCCTTGACCCCCGCCATCGGAGGTGAGCGGAACCATCGGGGCTGGTACCTCCTAGGGGAACCGCAGAACATCAGCCGTCCGGGCTCCGAGGCGAACGACACGTATCCGTCGGCGACACCGAAGGCGTAGTAGGTGGTGTTTTCGCAAGGAGCACCTAGAACCTGGTGGGGCATGATCCCCGGGGTGCAGGCGGGGTAGTCGCAGACCGTTGGCCCCGCAAAGGATGGCGGCGCCGCCAGCAGGCCGACGCCGACCAACGCGGCCGCCATCGCCACGATGAATCGCACCCAATTACTTTGCCACACCCGAAAAGAAAATTCTCCTGCTTGGAGAAGATCACTTCGGGCGACCGGGGGTGGGCGCCGGGCCGTCTCGAACGCCGCTCCGCGCGCCTCCCGGGGGGAGCAGTTCCGCATGTCAGGGGCGCAACCCAGCCGTCCGGTGAAGGCGTTGACCCCAGGTCGGAGTGATAAGCTTCCTCCCCGTGCACGATCCGGTGGGACCCGACACCGACGATTGTGGTGACCCGACGGATGTGACCGATCCCGACGAACCGCAGTCAAACGCAGGGGCTGAGAGCGGCGACGTAGCGGCCGCATCCGGAGAGCATCCGGAAGAAGACGAAGTTGCCAACGCCGAAGCGCGTGCCGCGGCGGCTCGGGCGCGCTTGGAAAGCCTGCGCGGGGCAGCCGAAACCGAGGACGCGGAGGACCACGCCCACGACGTCGAGCAGCGATCGGCGACGTCCACCCGGAAACGGCTACGTTTGCCGCGACGACCCAGGCGGCCACGGTGGCTACGGCGCCCAGGGCGGAAGACTGTAGCCGCCGGCATCGGCATCGTTCTCTTCTCCACTTCTCTCGCCGCGAGCGGCTACATGCTGTGGCAGCATCACACCGCGTTGCATAATCGCCAACTCGCCGCGGAGTTCAGTGCAGCCGCCCGGCAAGGGATTACGGCCTTCATGTCGATTGACCCCGATCGCGCCAAGGAGAGCGTCCAGCGCGCCATCGATGCCTCCACGGGCGACCAAAAGGACCAGCTCTCCGTGCTGTCGCCCCTGATGGTCAAGAGGGCCGAGGAGACTAAGGTCGGCGCCAAGGTCACCATCGAAGCCGTCGCCGTCCAGTCGTTTAGCGACAATTCCGGAGTCGTGCTTGTGGCGGCGAAAACCGATCCCATTGGGCCAGATACCGCCAAACCGCCGCCCGCACTGTTTCGGCTCAGCGTCAATATGGACCGCGACGGCGGCCAGCTCAAGATGTCGAAAGTTGAATTCGTGCGATGACTGTCGAACCCGGCTCGCCGCCGGACGGGACCGGAAAGGCGATTGACGGCGCCCATACTTCGCCCGACGGCGAGGACGAACTGGCGCGCGCTGGAGTGGGACCGGCGCGCTTGCACCGGCTGGCCGAGATCGGGCGCCGCGCCCGCCGGTATGCGGCGAGTTGGCGTTCGATCGTCGCGACAACGTTGGTTATTGCCGCACTGGGAGTCGCTGGCGGCGTGTACTTCATCGTGTACCGGCCGGATCAGCAGGTCGACGATGTGGCGGCGCACCGGGCGATCCAGGCGGCGTCAGATGGCGCCGTGGCGGTGTTGTCGTATTCCTATGACCATTTGAACCGCGATTTCACCAACGCGAAGTCACATCTCACCGGTGACCTTCTACGGTATTACAGCAAATTCAGCGACGATGTCGTCGCGCCGACGGCGCAGAAGGGACAGCTGACGGCGTCTGCCAAGGTGATTCGGGCCGCGGTCTCGGAATTGCATCCCGATTCGGCCGTCGTGCTGGTTTTCGTCAACCAGACGACGAAAAGCGAGCAAAAGAAGGATCCTGAGAACACGCAGAGCAGCGTCCTGGTCACGCTGTCGAAAGTCAACGGCTCCTGGCTGATCGCGAAATTCGACCCCTCCGGATAAGCGCGGCTGATCTTGCCCTAACCGTTAACCGGCGGCCCGAAGCGGTGTAACGTCATCGCTCAAGAGCGCCGCAACCGACGGCGAAAAGGTGCCACAGGCACTCTCGGATTACCCGGTTCGAGGAGCAGCCGATGCGTCCAGCCAAAGCACTCAGCACTGCAACGCTGGTGGCTCTCACCGCCTTCGGCGGTCTGAGCACTGCATCCACGGCCAAGGCTATTACCAAGGAAGACGTGGCGATCAACGGGACTTACCGTGCCACGTCCATCGGCGACTGGGCCCAGAGAAATGACCAGTACTTCGGCGAACCGACGGTCTACCAAGTGTGGACCATCAACTCGACGTGCGAAACCACCCAGGAATGCCATGGCACGGTCACGAGCGACCAGGGCTGGAGCGCGCCCATGTATATGAATGATGGCCAGATGTGGAAGGTGAAACACGAAGTGCCGAACTGGGAGCGGTGCGAAGACGGTACCGCGTTTTCCGGGATGCAGGCCTTCTTTTTCTATCCGGTGAATGACAATGGTGGATTCCAACTCGGGTCGCGCGTCTTCTCGGGCAAGGACAAGACGGTCGGCCCAAGCGGCGCCTGCGGGCAGAACAATTGGCTTGATATCACGATGCCGTTGCGCCTAGACCAGCTCTCCTGACCGGGCGGTCGTAGCCGCAGGCCGGCCCTGCCGACCGCTTCATGTCGGGGCGAATTCAGGTGGGGAGCATGTCCTTCCACGTCCTGGGCGCTTTTGGAGCAACGAGGTCCGACTGCTGATACAGCTTCCCGTCCGGGCCGATATAACGACCGGTGCGCGGATCGTACTTTGCCACCACGACCGAGGGCGCGGGTTTGGATGCGTTGGCTCCGAACGAGCTTGGCGCAGCCTGGGGTCCTCCGCCGCCAGCTGTGTCTGCCGGTGCCGGATCGGAAGGAACGGGCGGGGCCGGCGGCGGTGCTGGCGCAGCGGGCGGTGCGGGAAGCTCTCCCGGCGCAGGGACGTCGAGTGGCGCGAAGGGCGGAAGGTCCGCCGACATTCTCGACATGGGCGCCAGCGCAGGGGGTCCGGACGACGGCACGGGCGGTACAGCAGCTCCCACCGTGCCCGGTGGGGGATTTTCGCCCCGGGGCCCCGCGGGTGAGCCGCGCGGTACGGCCCCAGGCGGCAGCGGCGTTCCCTCGACTGGGCCGAAAATCCTGTCGTTGGTGGTGATCCGGTCATCGGGCGGGACGCCCTGGGATAGTAGATTCGGATCCAGCGGATAGGGACCGAGGGCGTGCTGGCGCATCGCCAGCGGCATGAACGGCTTGTCGCTGTTACAGATTTCGACGGTCGGCGCCCGCTTACCCGGGTGACCCATGCAGGGGTAGTTGCGGGCGCCGCGAACCGCGATCGGTGAATCCTGCGGGAGTTTGCAATACAACCCGTCCGGTGTGTCGATGTCGGTGAGGTCGTCCGGGGATCGCCATGTGTTGGGCGGCATGAAGCCGACCGTGCAGATGGGTGGATCCTCGACCGTGGCTGCGAAGTCACCGTAAGCCCTACCGTCGGGGTGGTTCTCACCCGCAGCGGCCTGCTCGATTGCCACGCCCGACGGAAGCAATACGAGCAGCTGCTCGAGCGAGGGATGGTAGGTGACGCCGATCTGGCCGATGGTGGTGAGGTTGGCAAGCAACACCGGCAGCGTCGGTTTGATTTGTTCGAAAAGCCGGGATGCTTCGTTCGCAGTCTCCGGACCCGTTTGCAGGATGGTGCGGAAGTGAGAATCGTTGGTCACCAGCGTATCCGAAATGCCCGCGAAGCTACGCGCCCACGTTCTTATCGAATCGAGGGTGCGCGCCTGGCTGTCCAGCAGCGGCCCGGTGTCTTCGGTGAGGGCCCGGGTGCGATCGACCACGCCGTTGGCGTCGCGGGACAACGTCTGTGACGAGTCGAGCAGTGACCCCAGGTCGTAACCGGAACCGTTGAAGCCCTGGAACGACTCGTCGAGTAATTGGCCGAGTTTGGTCTTCGGGATGCTCTGGACCAACGCATTGACCTGCTCGAGCATTGGGGCGACCGGTTGCGGAATTGTCGTGTCGCGCATGGCAATAACCGAGCCGTCGTGCAGGTAGGGCGGCGAGTCGTTCCTGGGCCGAAGGTCCACGTACTGTTCACCCACCGCGGAGACACTGAGCACCTCGGCGGTCAAGTCCGCCGGGACCTTGGGTGAAGTGCTAAGCGACAGCGTCGCTTTGGCGCCGGTCGGCGTCAAACCCACGGCGGTGACCTTGCCGAGCTGAACTCCACGATAGGTCACGTTGGAGAACCGATACAGGCCGCCGGTGGCCGGCAGCTCCAGCGTCACCGTCATCCGACCGATGCCCAGTAGCGTCGGCGCTTGGATGTAGAACAGGACCATCGCGATCACGCCAATGGTCCCGGCGATCGCGAAGATCGCCAGCTGGATCCGAACGAAGCGCGTCAGCATCTAACCACCGGCTCCCGTTCCAGGCGCCTCTGCGGGCGCCGGCGTCTGACCAGGACCCGCGTCGGGCGGCGAGGCCGCAGCCGGCGGAGGTCCGGGCAGCGGTCCATAATTCCCCAGCCCCGGTCCGGGTACCGCACCCGGCGGTGGCGGGGGCAGCGGTAATGCATTGGGATCGATCCACGGCGGCCGTAGCGGGTTATGCAGCGGATCGAGTGTGTAATTCAGGCGATACGGGTCCCCGGGCACCGGCGGCTCGGGCATATCCAGCTGTCCCCAGTGCGTCCCCAGCATCAGTCCTCGCTTAAGCCGGGGAATCGTCAGGTCGAAGTCGAAATGCAGGTTGAAGAAGTCGCCTCGGACCGCTCGGTCGACAAAGTTCTGAGTGAACGGGAACACGAACGACCCCGCGATGGCCGCGCCGAACTCCGGTCCGACGTCGGCGAGCGCCTTGATGGTCGGCTCCAGGTTTTTGAGGTTCGTGACCAGATCGGCCTGGGCATCGTTGACCAGTCTGTTGGCGGTGTTGCTGAACACACGGAGGTGGTCCAGGGCGGCCGTCAGACGAGGCCGCTCCCTGGTCAACACCTCGAGCGCCGGCGGTATTTTACGCAGCGCATCGGTAAGAACGTCGCGTTGGTCGGCGAACGTTGCCGACAGCCGATTCAGCGCCTGGATGGAGGCGACGATGTCGTCGCGCTGGTCGTCCAAAGTCCCGACGAACGTGTCCAGGCGGGTAATCAAATCACGCACGGCGCCCTCGTGCCCGGACAGGGCGGCCGAGAAGTTATGGATGCCCTCCCCGATCTGTCCCAGTCCACCGCCGTTGACGACCGCGCCCAGCGACGACAGCGTCTGCTCGGTCGACGGGTAGGCCGATGACCGACTCAGCGGGATGGTGGCGCCCGGCTGCAGCCGTCCGCTTCCCTGCTGACCCGGCGGAGTATTGAGCTCCACATGCATCGAGCCCAGCAGGCTCGTCTGACCGACGGTGGCTACCACATTGGCTGGGACCACCACATCGCGCTTGACCGAGATCTCGACGTCCGCGTGCCAGCCTTGCACCTTCATCGCACCGACACTGCCGACGACGACGTCATCGATCATCACCGGCGAATTCGACTCCATCGTACCGACATTCGGGAGTTCGACGTGGTAGATGTTGGCCCCTGGCCCGCGTCCGACCGCGCCGGGCAGCGGTAGCGAATTCAGGCCGTGGAATGCGCATCCCGTGGCCGTCACCACCACGCAACAGCCGGTGGCGAATACCCGCTTGGCCGCAACCCGTGCGCTCATTGTTGTGGCCCTCCGTCTGGCAGCAGCATGCCCGACACGCTGGGCGCCGGCGGTGGTGGCGGTGTCGAAGGCGGGGGCGGCAGCGGCATCGCCGCGCCCGGTATCCGCTCCGGCGGCACCGCCCCCGGGGGGCCGACCGGATCGCCCGGCAGCCCGGTGTAGGCCGACACCGCGGGCGGGATCTCGGGCGGTCCGGGTTTCGGACCCTCGCCGCCGGGCGCCAGGCGCTGTTCGGTGTAGAGAACCTTGGACGGGTCAATCGACTTGTGTAGGAACGGGTTGATGGGAATGGGCGAGTTATTCCAGTTGGTCTGCCGCAGTCCGGGTCCGAGGAACAGCGAGCACAGCTTGCCGGATTCGACCGCCGTGATGTTCTCGATGGCGCCGATTTGCGTGCAGCCCGGTACGGACAGCAGAACCTGACCGCCCCATGTCGGATTCGCCGCATTCATGAGCCCGAATCCTCCGATGATGGTTCCGGTGTCGGCGTTGTAGTCGTTGAAGAAGTTGCCGAACGCGTTCGGCGCCGCGTGCAGAATGTTTTCCAGGGCCATGTGGTGATCGACCAGGTTCTGCGTGACATCGGCCAGCCTGGCGATTTGCTCGCTGGTCTGGTTGCGAGTCCCGGCGATGAATCGCTGCACCTCGCCGACCGCCGTCGACAGATCGGTCAGAGCCGCGTCCAGTTCGGATTTGCTGTCATTGACCACACTGGTGAGCGTGGCCAGGCGGTCATTGAACTGCACGAGCTGGACGTTGCTGTCGCGCAGCGCGCCGACAAAGGTCTGCAGGTTTTTGATGATGTCGACGATGTTGCCGCTGCCGTTGGCGAGGATCCGGCCCACGCCCGACAATTGACCGAGTGTCTGGCGCAGCTTGTCGCCGTTGCCGTCGAGCGCATTGGCGGCGCTGTCGATGAATCGGCCCACCGACGTGCCCGATACCCCGCTCTTGGGCCCCAAATCCGTTGCCAGCCGCATCAATTGGGTTTTGACCTCGTCCCACTCAACCGGCACCGCGGTCCGTTCGACTCCGATGACCGCCCCGTCGCGCATCACCGGCCCGCTGTCGCGGTAAGCCGGCGTGAGCTGGACGTAGCGGGAAGCCACCAGATTCGGGGCGACGATAACGGCCTTCGCGTCGGCCGGGATGGGCACGCCGCGGTCGACCGTGAGGACCATTTTGGCCTGGGTGCCTTGCGGCGCAATGGACTTGATGCTGCCGACTTTGACGCCCGAGACCCGTACCTCGTCATGGGGATAGATCGCGGTGGCGGTGGTGAAGTAGGCGGTGATCGTTCGTGGGCCGAAAAACGTATTACGGACGAGCACGGCGGCGGCGGCAATTGTCAGCCCGACCAAGACAACCGCCGTGACGGCCGCCAGCCGCTTGCGCGGAATCCGGGAGGTCATTGTGATCCCCCGATCCGTCCGCCCAACGTGCAGCCAGGGCACTGCGGAATGGAGTTGTACGGCCAGGGGGTCAGCGCCCGAGGTACCGGTGACGGGAAGCCCGGACCCTTTGAAGTATCGAAGGTGCGGAATCCCCAGAGGTAGTCGAAGAACTCCTGGAAAAGTTGCGGGACAAGGAAGTTGGGGACGAACGCCTGGTAGGCGTACATACCGGCGATGGCCTCACCGACCGTGATCTGGAATTTGGCGAGGCCCGGCAGCGCCTTGCCGATGTTGTCGCGGTTCTTTTCCAAGACCGCGAGGACCCTGTTCAGCCTCTCCAGCGTTGGCGCCAAGGTGCTTTCGTTGTCGTGCACCAAGCCCGTCAGCTGCTTGGCCACTGCCGAGGTGTTGGCCAGCAGGTCCACGATCTCTTGCCGGCGTGCGACCAGCACTTGGAGCAGGGAATCGGAGTTGAGGATGAGCTTGTTGACCTGCATGCTGCGTTCGGAAAGTATCCCGGTGACATCACTGGCGCTTTTAAATAACTCGCCCAGGTTCTTGTTGCGGCTGTTGAGGGTTCGCGATAGCCGGGTGAGCGCGTCGAAGGCCGGCCCCATTTGGGGTGCGATCTGGTCGAGCGTGGCCGCCAGCGTGTCCAACGATTGATTCAGCGCGGCGGTGTTGGTGCCGGCCGTATCCGACGTGAAGTCGCTGACCGCTTCCGTCAGCGAGTACGGAGAAGAGGTGCGCGAGACGGGGATGAGAGCCATCGGGTGCATCGTGCCGGTGCCGGCGGACTCCACCGTCAGCATGCGCTCGCCGAGCAGCGTGCCCGTGCGGATGTGGGCGGACGTTTCCGAGCCGAGCAGGACGTTGCCCTTCATCGCGAACGTCACCAGAGCGTCGCCGTGCCGCAGCTTCACGTCCGACACCGTGCCGACCTTCATCCCCGACACGATTACCGGATTGCCCTTCGCAAGGCCGCCGGCCTCGGTGAACAGCGCCTGGTACCTGACCATCGTCGCCCACTGGATGAATCGGTCGGGTGACAGGCCGACCAGGATGACCATCACCGCCAGGATGACGCCGATGAAGCCAGGCTTGACGAGCTGAGCTCCGCGATACTTGAGCATCAGGGTTCCGTGCACCTTCCTGCATCTGACCGATAGATGTTGGCGCGCACTGTCTTGCCCTGAAGATCTGTGCCGCGGATCCCGAACTGGCAGAGGTAGTACGGGATGGTGGCGCCGTTCACGCCCAGCCGGACCAGCTTGCGGTAGTTCTTCGGCGCCTTCTGAAGTGCGCCGTCGAGGCGGTCCCTGTCGCCGTCGAGAATCGGCGCCAGCCGATTCAGCTGAGCTACTGTGCCAGACAGCGGCGGGCGGGCCTCGGCAAGCAGATCCGCCAATGACGCGGTTCCCTTGTCCAAGGCGTCGATGGCGGAGCCGATCGTGTCGCGGTCATTCGACAGGCCGCTGACAAGCTGCTCGAGTCGATCGATCGTGCCAGAGAACTGTTTGCCGTCTTTGGAAACCGTGCCGATCACGATGTTGAGGTTGTCGATCAGTTGCTGCACGGTTTGATCGTTGTCGGCCAGAGCGTTTGAGAACGACGTCGTCTTGGCGAACAGCGAGTCGAGGGTCCCGCCCTGCCCCTGGAAAACCTGTAACAATCCCGCGGTCAACGCGTTGACGTCACGCGCATTCAGGCCTTGGGTGACGGGTTTGAGTCCACCGAGTAGCAGATCGAGGTCTAGCGCTGGCGCCGTCCGGTTGACGGGGATCTGCCCGCCGGCCGGCAGCCGCTTGGTCGAGCCCGGGCCATCGACGAGTTCGAGGTAGCGGTCGCCCACCAGGTTCAGGTAGCGGACCGCCGCCCGGGAGCCCTCCGTCAAGACGATGTTGCGGTCGACGTCGAACTTCACCACGACTTTCTTGTCCGGCTGCAGAGAGACGCCGTTGACGGTGCCGACCCGGATCCCGGCGACCCGCACCGACTGCCCCGGCTTGAGACGCGAAACATCGGTGAACACCGCCGAATACCCGTTCGTCGCACCCGTCCGGTACTGGCCGAAGATGAAGAACAGGAAGGCGGTCAGCGTCGCCATCACGATCGCGAAGATCGTGAATTTGACCAGCGTGGCGCGTGTTCTCATCCCGGTTGTCCGATCTGGGCGGAGTTGCGCGGCGGTCCGGCGATCGGTCCGTACAGCAGCTCTTTGAGCAGATCGGAATTGATCATCAGCTGCGGATTTCCGTACACCACCGGGTCCGCGCCGATGTCGGCAATCAGCTGCGGGGGAGCCGTATTGAACGGCAGCGACGGCAGACCCACGCAGCGCGGACCGCCCGTCGCCGCAACCTTGGGCAGGTTCGTCGGATACCGATAACGTTCGGCACCCCAGACGAGACTCGCCGAGATGTTGATACTGGGTTCCGACAGTGGCGCCGCGTGCGATAGGCGTACGAGTCCGCCAAAAGCGCAGGTAAGCGCGGGGTTGTACTCATTGGTCAGATCGGTGGTTGGCACCAACAGATGCATGACGTCCGTCAGCGGTTGGCGGTTCGTCGACAGGACGTCGTTGCCGATGTCGGCCAAGCCGATCGTGCTGATCAGCAACGCATCCAGGTTGTGCTGCTCATCGACAATCGTCTTGCTGATTCGGGTCGCGTTGGCCGCGGTCTTCACTAGGTCGGGTGCCGCGTCGGCATAGGCGTTGGCTACCGCCGGTAAGACCGAGAAGTCATGACGGAACGCGGGCAGGCTCGGCTCCAGTTTGGCCAGGAACGAATCCAGGTCGCTCAGCGACTGACCAAGCTGTGGGCCCCGCCCGCTGAACGCTTGGGCGAGGGCGCCCAGTGACTCGTTGAGCTTGGGCGGGTCGATGTGGCTGAGCACCGAAACCAGTTGCTGGAACACGGTATTGATTTCGACCATGACGTGCTGGCCTTGCAGCGTCTGGCCCCCGTGCAGACGCTGGGCCGCGGGCTGGGCGGGCTCCACCAGCTGGACGGACTTCGCGCCGAACACTGTCGACGACGCGATGTCGACGAGCACGTTGCTTGGGATGAAGCGCAATTGCGACGGGTCCATCGCCAGATGAATGGCGGCCTCGCCGTTGGGCAGCGGCTCGATCGAGGAGACCTTGCCCACCTGCACGCCGCGCATCTTGACCTTGGCGTCGGGATTCATGACAAGGCCGGCTCGTTGCGAGATCACCGTCACCGGCACGGTTTCGGTGAAGGAGCCCTGAAACAGACCGACCGCCACGGCGAAAATCACGCCAATGATGAGAACCGTGGCCAACCCGAGCAGGGGCGGCAGGTAGTTGCGTCCGACCGGTGGCCGGGCGTGACCGGCGCGCGGGTGCCGGCCGCCGACGGCGCCGCGACCCGCTGGCACACTCTGCGTCACTGCCCTTTCACCTCCTTTACTAACCGGACAGGTTGAAGTTGCCGTTCGTACCGTAGATAGACAGCGAGACCAACAGCGTTACCGACACCACGACGATCAGCGAGGTGCGCACGGCGTTGCCGGTCGCGTTGCCGACACCGGCCGGCCCGCCGGAGGCGAAATAGCCGTAGTACGTGTGGATCAGCAGGATGGTGAGCGCCATCAGGATGGCCTGCAGGAACGACCACAACAGGTCTATCGGGTTCAGGAACGTGTTGAAGTAGTGCTGGTACAGCCCCTGCGACTGACCGAGCAGGAACGTCGTGGTGAACTGACTGGCCAAAAACGATAGGATCACGGCGATGCTGTACAGCGGCGTGATCGCCATCATTCCCGCCAGGATCCTGGTGCTGACCAAGTACGAAACCGGCCGAATGGCCATGCTTTCCAGCGCGTCGACTTCCTCGTTGATCCGCATGGCGCCCAGCTGAGCGGTCACCCCGGCGCCGAAGGTCGCCGCCAGGCCGATCCCGGCA
This sequence comes from Mycobacterium sp. UM_11, assembly GCF_001414075.1. NCBI lineage: Bacteria > Bacillati > Actinomycetota > Actinomycetes > Mycobacteriales > Mycobacteriaceae > Mycobacterium > Mycobacterium sp. UM_11. The sequence continues at coordinate 128,645 of NZ_LATC01000001.1, forward strand.
ACCACCGGCGCCGCGATGCGCACGTTGATGAACGCGGCCAGAAAGCCCGTCAGCGCCTCGATCCCGATGTTGCCCAGCGAGGTGTAACCCTGAATGGCCAGGGTGCCGCCCGCCGCCAGCGTCAGGAAGCCGACGATCACCACGGTGCCGCCGATCATCGCCAAAGTGCCCGCGCCCATGCTGATCTCGGCCACCAGCCGAACGACCTCGCGCGTGTAGTGGGTGGCCGCGAACGGCACCCCGGCGAGTGCCTTGCCGTAGAACAGGGTGTGGTCGCCAATCCGGCCCAACGAGGCGACCGGCCTCTCGAATTGGCGGAACAAACGCGGGTATGCGGCCCTCAGCGCCATTGGCAGCCCCTACTTCGCCGTCATCTTGATGCCGATCGCGGTGACGACCACGTTGACGACGAACAGGGACATGAAGGCATAAACCACGGTTTCATTGACCGCGTTGCCAACGGCTTTGGCGCCCCCGCCGGTGATCGACAGACCCCGATAGCAGGCGACCAAGCCCGCGATAAGGCCGAAAAGCGCTGCCTTGACGCACGAAATGATGACCTCGGGCACGCCGGTGAGCAAGGTGATGCCCGCGGCGAAAGCGCCGGGGTTGACGTCCTGCACGAACACCGAAAAGACGTAGCCGCCCAGCACGCCGATGATGACGACGAGGCTGTTCAGCAGGAAGGCGACCAACCCGGAGGCCAGCATGCGCGGGGTGACGAGCCGTTGCACCGGGTTGATGCCCAGCACTTCCATCGCGTCGATTTCCTCGCGAATTGTTCGCGCCCCCAGGTCTGCACACATCGCGGTGGCTCCCGCGCCCGCCACGATCAGCACCGTGACCAGTGGTCCGAGCTGGGTGACCGCACCGAACGCGGCGCCCGCACCCGATAGGTCCGCGGCGCCCAGTTCCCGCAGGAGGATGTTGAGCGTGAAGCTGACGAGGACGGTGAACGGGATCGCGACCAACAAGGTGGGGGCCAGCGACACTCGCGCGACAAACCAGGACTGCTCCAAGAACTCGCGCCACTGGAACGGTCGGCGGAATGCGAACTTGACCGCATCGGCCGACATCGCGAATAAGGCTCCGACGGCCTGCATGGGCCCCGAAATGTCCCATTTCAGTTTCAGCTGAGGCAATCCCGCCGACCAGCGGTCTGCTCCCCTGGTTGCCATCGGCCTCAAACCCTTTCCTGAGTTATGAGACCGATGGTCTTGTTGTGCGCCGCGTGCTGCGGTAGATTCGGCTCAAGCAACAGCCAAGAGGGCGAGCGGTCGACGGTGAAAAGCCCAGTCGGCAGCCCGAATTCAGCGACCTCGTCGGGCATGACAGCACTGTCCATCCTCACGCCAGGCCCTCCGTTCTGTTGCGTGAGTCGCCGCATCAAAACGTGGGGCCCCATGTCTTGAAGCGTCCGGCGATTATGACTCATGCCGAGTCCGGGCGGAATGGAAAACGCATAACCGTTATCCGACAAGCCATCAGCACACCGCTTATCCGGGGCAGCTTGGTCGCAACCGGCGCGACGGTTGGCTCGAACATGTGGGACACCTCCGGTCGCTGTCGTACTCAAGTGACGGCGCCGGCCGTCTTCAGTTCGATGATTCGATCCCAGTCCAGCCCGAGTTCCATCAGGATCTCGTCGGTCTGCTCGGCGAAGCCGGGCGCGGGACCGGTCTGCGGCGCCGCCACGTCGAACTGGACCGGGTTGGCGACCAGTTCCAGCTCGCCCGCGCGCACCAGGTAGTCGTTCGCCCGAATCTGCGCGTCGTCCGCGGCCTGCAGGGTGTCCTGCACCGGGGCCCACGGCCCGGCGAGCGTGGCGAAGCGTTCGCTCCACTCGGCCAGCGTGCGGGTCGCGATCGCCTTCGTCAGCATCTCCACGGCGTCCGCGGTGTTCGCGGCGATCGATTCCACGGTGACGAAGCGGGGATCATCGGCCAGCTCAGGCAGGTCGACATGCCGGCAGACGTCGGCCCAGAACTTGGTGGGCTGCATCATCACGAACGAGATGTAGCGGCCGTCGGAGGTGGTGTACAGGCCCACCAACGGATTGTTCGGAGCGCCGTGCACGCCCGGCGGCGGCGCTTCCATCCGCTGTCCCAAGTGCTTTGTCAGCGCGACCGTGTGGCCCATCGCCCAGAAGCCACTGCCCAGCAGCGACACATCGACGACCGACGGGTCGCCGGTGCGTTCGCGCTTGAGCAGCGCCGCCGCGATGCCGCCGGCGAGGTTGGTGCCTGAGATGGTGTCGCCGTAGGCCGGGCCGGGGGGCGCGATCATGCCGGGCATTCCCGCCGGGGTGATGGTCGCGGCGGTTCCGGCCCTGCACCAGAACGCGGTCATGTCGTAGCCGCCCTTTTCTGACTCGGGGCCGCGCGGACCGAGCGCGCTCCCGCGGGCGTAGACGATTTTCGGGTTGACCGTACGAATGTCCTCGACGTCGATGCCGAATTTCTTCCGGTGAGCGGGAAGAAAACTGGTCAAGAACACATCGGCCCGGCGGGCAAGCTCGTAGAGCACCTCCTTGCCCTCGGGCACGGACATGTCCAGGCCGATGCTGCGCTTGCCCCGGTTGGCGTGCTCGATGTTGGGGTTCGGGTCGCCCTCGACGCGCAGCATGCCGGTCTGGCGCAGTCCGCGCTGGGGGTCGCCCGTCACCGCGTGCTCGACCTTGACCACGTCCGCGCCCCACTCGGCGAGCACGGCGCCGGCCGAAGGGACGAAGCCGTACATGGCCACTTCCAGGACGCGGATCCCCTCCAGCGGCCTCATGCCCGGGCCACCGCCGCCGGCACCGCAAACGTCTTGCGCTCCAGGAACTCCCCGTCAGGGGCGTACCCGATGACGGCGCCGGTCGCGGGATTGCTGGACGGGAACGTCCTGTCGGTGGCGACCAGTCGGCCACCGATCAAGAGCCGGCGGTCGACGGGTGACTCGGGCGCGGCGTTCTCAATGCTCGCGGTGATCGCAGGCTCTGCCGTGTTCTGGGCCGGCATCCGCACTCCCTAATGTGGTGACGGTCACGATAATTTCATTCTCCTTCCCGGCGAATCTTACATTCGAGTCTCGATAATTCAAGAAACTCTCAGGAATGGGACCGGGCCACTGACCAGCGCCGCAACCGCAAGCGGGGCGCCGGACAACGCAGTTTGACGCAGGCCAAACACGGTTTCCCGAGTGTGTTGCACGCCGCTTCGGCCTGAGAGTAAGGTTCTCATAATTGTAAGCGAGATTCTTTGTGGCTGAGACGGTCACCTCGGGAGTAAAGGTCTCAACGTGAAGACTGCGGTGGTCACCGGTGGCGGGTCCGGCATCGGTCTTGCCGTCGTGCAACGGCTGCGCGCCGACGGGCTGGACGTCGCCACGATCGACCTCCGGCCCTCGGACGACGACCACTCTTTCACCGCGGACGTCACCAACCGATCGCAGGTGGATGCCGCCCTGGCGGCGATCCGCGCCCAGCTCGGGCCGGTCACCGTGCTCGTCAACGCGGCCGGGCTGGACGGATTCAAGCGCTTCAACAACATCACCTTCGACGACTGGCAGCGGGTGATCGACGTCAACCTCAACGGGGTCTTCCACACCATCCAGGCGGTGTTGCCCGACATGCTCGAGGCGAAGTGGGGGCGGATCGTCAACATCTCGTCGTCGAGCACGCATTCCGGCGCGCCCTACATGAGTCACTACGTGGCGGCCAAGTCCGCCGTCAACGGGCTCACCAAATCCCTGGCACTCGAATACGGCCCCAGCGGCATCACCGTCAACGCCGTGCCACCCGGTTTCATCGACACCCCGATGCTGCGCGCCGCGGCGGAGAAGGGATTCCTGGGCGACATCGACGAAACCATCGCCCGAACGCCTGTCCGCCGGATCGGCAGGCCGGAAGACATCGCGGCGGCCTGCGCCTTCCTGATATCCGAGGAAGCCGGCTACATCACCGGGCAGATCTTGGGCGTCAACGGCGGGCGCAACACCTGAGCCGTCCGGCCTCGGCTACGTACTCGAGCCCCAACGAACCACCGCAAGGAGACACCGTGAAGGTCTGGGTTGATCCGGAGCGCTGTCAGGGCCACACCCTGTGCGCGATGATCGCGCCGGAGTCGTTCGAGCTCAGCGACATCGACGGCAGCTCGTCCGCGGTCGACGAAGTGGTGCCGGAAGATCGGCAGGACCAGGTTCGTGAAGCCGCGCAATCCTGCCCGGAGCAGGCCATCATCATCACCGACGACGCCTGAGCCGGCAGATACTGACCGACGAAACACGTAGGGAGACAGAGCGTTGAGTGTCGACGACGTCGTCAGCGGCAGCGACCGCAAGAAAAACACCTTCCACTTCGACCGGCATTCGCCGGAGTACCGGTCGCAGTTCAAGGCGATCACCAAGGAGATGCACGCCAAGTGCCCGATGGCATGGAGTGACACTTACGGCGGGCACTGGGTCGCGGCCGGCAGCCACGAGGTCTTCGAGCTGGCCCGCTGCCCCGCGGTGTCCAACGATCACGACATCCACGGGGAACGCCGCGGCTATAAAGGCATTTCGATCCCCACCGCCAGCCGCGTCAGCGCGGTCCGGGGCGGCATCCTCGAGATGGACGAACCCGAGCACCGCATCTATCGCACGGTGCTCAACCCCTACCTGTCGCCCGCCGCAGTCAAGCGCTGGGAACCCTTCATCGACGACGTGACGCGCGCCTGCCTGGACGAGAAGATCGAGGAGGGCAGGATCGACTTCGTCGACGACCTGGCCAACATCGTGCCGGCCGTCCTGACGCTGGCCATGCTGGGCATTCCGCTGAAGAAGTGGAACATGTACAGCGAGCCGGTGCACGCCGCGGTCTACACCCCCGAGCACTCCCCGGACATCGAGCGCGTCACCGAGATGCACCGCCAGATGGGGCTCGACATGGTCAACACCATGATCGAGATTCGCGAGAACCCGCGGCCTGGAATCGTCAACGCGCTGCTGCAGATGCGCATCGACGGCGAGCCCGCCCCGGATCTGGAGATCCTCGGCAACCTCGGCCTGGTCATCGGGGGTGGATTCGACACCACCACCGCGCTGACCGCCCACTCGCTGGAATGGCTCTCCGAGCATCCCGCCGAACGCGAACTGCTCAGCGAGCAACGCAAGACGCTGCTGGACCCCGCGACCGAGGAATTCCTGCGTTACTTCACCCCCGCGCCCGGCGACGGCCGGACATTCTCCGACGACGTCGAACTCGACGGCACGCGATTCAAAGAGGGGGAGCGCCTATGGATTTCCTGGGCGATGGCCAACCGCGACCCGGCGGTGTTCCACGACCCGGACGACATCGTCCTGGACCGTAAAGGCAACCGCCACTTCAGCTTCGGATTGGGCGTGCACCGGTGCGCCGGATCGAACGTGGCACGCACCGTGTTCAAATCCATGCTGACCGCGGTTCTGGACCGGATACCCGACTACAAGTGCGACCCCGAGGGCACCGTTCACTACGAGACCATCGGCGTCATCCAGGGCATGCGCAAGTTGCCGGCCACCTTCACCCCCGGCCGAAAAATCGGCGAGGGCCTGGACGCGACGCTGGAGAAGCTGCAGCGCATCTGCGACGAACAAGAGCTCGCCAGGCCGATCACCGAACGCAAGGAAGCCGCGGTTATCGACTAGGTGGGCGCGCGACTTCACCCCGGCGACAGCCGGACGCCGACGGCGCCAATTATTACGAGTAGCCATGTTCACGGTGGCCGCACCCTATATTTGGGCCAAGCGCGTATGCAGAGATGGGAGACGCATCGGTGAAGACTTTCGCAGTGAGCCTTGCGCTTGCCATGGTCGCGCTGACTGTCCCGCCCAGCGCCCACGCGGGCATGCCGTATGCCAACTACAGGGTGGACACGACCCGGGACCCCGGCCACAGCTGGATTTGGTCGATCAACCCGTGCGCCCACCCGGAGCCGGAATGCGTGAGCGTGTACGCAACTCCGCAGCCCAACGGGCAAGCGGCGCCCTACCGGGGAGACGCCCGTCTGTCCAACGGCCGCTACACCCTGTCCGTTGATGTGCCCGACGGTGTGCGCTGCGTGGTCCAGTTCTTTCCCTCGCACGACGTGTACTCGTGGGATGCGGTGACGCTGGCGGGTCAAGTCGACTCGACGTTCGACACCGGCTGCGGCGGCGGACCGGGGGGCACCAGCAGTTGGCCCTTCTCGCTCGTGCGATGGTAGCCGCGTGAGAGGTACAGGAGTCGGTTGATCATGAGGGCTGCGGGCAGTAAGCACGATGGCTGAGGCAAAGAAAACGCGGGACGATTCGGCCACTTCGAAAACTGACGTGAAGGCGTTACTCGAGGAAGCCGAGGCCGAGGCAGCCGAAGCCGAAGCGCTGGCCGCCGCGGCGCGCGCCCGCGCTCGTGCCGCCCGGCTCCGCCGCGAAGCGCAGGCGGCCGAGGACGCTGCGGCCGCCGAAGCCGGCGAGGACAAATCGCCCGACGCCGGCCAGGACGCAACCGGCACCGCCGAAGCGGAGATCGAGGACGACGTCACCCAAACTGTCGAAGCCACGGATGGCGACGAACCGCAGACCGAGGAGGAAGCGTCCGACGAGCCCCCGGAAGACGCGGAATCGGAGGCCGAGCCCGCACGGTCCCGGCGGCGGCTGCACCTGCCATCGCTGTCGGCGGCGTGGAAAGCGGCCGCCATCGTGCTCATCGTTGCCTTCACCGCGGCCAGCGGATACATGATGTGGAACCGCCATGAAACCGTCGAGCGCAATCAGCGCGCCGCGAACTTCATCGCGGGGGCCCGCCAGGGTGTCGTCAACTTGACCTCTATGGACTTCAACAAGGCTAAGGAGGATGTCCAGCGGGTGATCGACAGCTCGACCGGCCAGTTCCGGGACGACTTCCAGGCCCGTGCAAAGGATTTCACGACCGTCGTCGAGCAGTCCAAAGTGGTCACGCAGGGAACCGTGAATGCGGCGGCCGTGCAATCCATAAACGGGGATTTCGCGTTGGTTCTCGTCGCGGCGACATCGCACATCACCAACGCAGCGGGCGCCAAAGACGAACCGCGCAATTGGCGACTCAAGGTGACCGTCAAAGACGAAGCCGGGCAATACAAGATGTCCAACGTGGAGTTCATCCCATGAGCGAGGACAAGCAGAGCACCGACACCGCCGACGACTCTGCCGAACAGACCGACCGCGGTGAAAGCAGCGAGCCTCGCGCGCGGCGGCAAGTGAAAGCCGTTCCCGTCATCCTGATTTCACTGCTGTTGATTTCCGGTGGCGTGGCGACCTGGCTGTATTTCAAGCAATACCGGCCCGATAAACAAACCGACACCCGCGTCGCGAACACGGTCGTAAGCGCGGCGTCCGACGGAACGGTCGCCTTGCTGTCGTATTCGCCCGACACCCTCGACAAGGACTTCGCCGCCGCCAAGACGCACCTGTCCGGCGATTTCCTGTCGTACTACAACCAGTTCACCGACCAGATCGTCGCTCCGGCGGCCAAACAGAAGTCGCTGAAAACCAGCGCCCGGGTGATAGGCGCCGCGGTCTCGGAGTTGCGGCCCGACTCGGCGGTCGTGCTGGTGCTGGTCGACCAGAGCACCACCAGCAAGGACAACCCCGACCCCGCGATGGCGTCCAGCAGCGTGCTGGTGAGTCTGGCCCGGGTCAACGGCCAGTGGCTGATCACCAAATTCGACCCGGTCTAGCCAGCCGCGTTGCCCGGGGCGGCTAGCCTCGCGGGAGCCCGAGCACCCGTTGGGCGATGATGTTGCGCTGGATCTCCGAGGTGCCCCCGGCGATCGTGCCGGAGAAGCTGCGGGCGTAGCGCTCGAACCAACTGGCGAAGTAGTGGTCGAGGTTCATGTGCGCGTACGGCCCCGTCAGCCCGGGATGGACGAGCCCGTCGGATCCCGCCGACGTGAGCGCGAGCTCCATGCCGCGCAGCTCGGCCTCGGATCCGAGCAGCTTCAGGACCGAGATCGCCGCCACGTCATCTTCGCCGCGCGCGGCGCGGGCCAGGGCCACTGAACCCAGCAGCCGCAGCGCCTGCTTGTCCATGATCGTGCTGGCGTACTGATCGCGCTCGACCTCCGTGCTGGGGTGGAAGTCGTCGATCATGTTGTCGAGTCGATCGGCGAAACCCAGCCACATCATCGTGCGTTCGTGGCCCAGCGAACCGTTGGCGACCCGCCAGCCCTGGTCGAGTTCACCGACCAGATTCTCCGCCGGCACGCGGACATCGGTGAAGAAGACCTCATTGAAATCCAGGTCGTCGGCACCGCAGATCGACGGGAACGGCCGGCGCACCACACCGGGGGTGTCGGTGGAGATGATCAGCACGCTGATTCCCTTGTGTTTCGGCACATCTGGATTGGTCCGAACGAACGTCAGCAGGACGTCGGCATCGTGGGCGCCCGAGGTCCACACCTTCTGCCCGTTAACCACGAAGTGATCACCGTCCAGCACCGCGCGCGTGCGCAGCGACGCCAAATCGGAGCCCGCGCTGGGTTCGCTCATCCCCAGCGACGCGGTGATCTCGGCCCGCAGGATGGGCACGGCCCAGCGCCGCTTCTGCTCGTCGCTTCCGAACGACAACAGCGAAGCGGCAACGATATTCACGCCCTGCGGGTTGAAGCTGTGGTAGATCCGTCGGCGGCTGAGTTCCTCGAGGTAAACGAACTGCTGGATGACCGTCGCGTTGCGGCCGCCGAACTCCGGCGGCTGGCTCGGCAGCAGCCAGCCGTTGTCGAACAGCAGCCGCTGCCAGTCGCGCGCCCACTGCGGCATGTGCGAGACGGAGCGCGGTCGCTCGAGCGTTTCGCTTGCGGGGGGCAGGTTTTCGTCGAGGAACGCCGAAAACTCGGCCCGGAACTCCTCGACGTCGGAATCAAAAGTCAGCTGCACGGTATTCCTCCGCGATCCGCGCCCGGTGCTCGGCCGCGCCGCCGAGCATCAGCTCACCCGCTTTGGCCCGCTTCAGCGCGAACTGCAGATCGTTCTCCCACGTGAATCCCATTGCGCCATGCAGCTGTAGGCCGTGCCGGAACACCAGCGACTGGCATTCCCCCGCCGACGCCTTGGCCATCGCCGCCGCCAGCCGGCGGCGCGGATCGTTGGCGGCGATCGTCAGCGCAGCGAAGTACGCAAGCGCGCGGGCGCGTTCCACCGCGACGTGCATGTCGGCCGCCTTGTGCTGGACGGCCTGGAACGAGCCGATCGGCACACCGAACTGCTGACGGCTACGCACGTGTTCGAGCGCCAGATCGAGGATCCGTTGGCAGGCGCCGACCATCGTGATCGCCATGCCCGTCAAGGCAATATGCCTCGCGCGCTCGCAATCGACGGCGAGGCGGGCGGTGTCGGGTACGCGGACTTCGTTGAACGACAAGTCGGCGACGTGCAGGACGGGGTCGAACACCGCGACCCGCCGGGCGGTTACCTGATTGGCCCCGGCGAGGAACACCCCGGCGTCGGTCACCACCGCCAGCCGGTCGACCCGATCGCCGTCGAGCACATGGCGCGCGGTCCCGTCCAGCACCCAACCCTCGGCGTCCCGGTGCGCCACGACACCGGCGTACACGGCGGTGCCCGACTGGTGCGGATCGAAGTGCTCGGCCGCCAGCGGCGCGAACTGACTCATCGTCGCCAGGAATGGGGTGGGATCGGTGGCGTGCCCCAGTTCCTCGAGGATGATGGCGAGCTCCACCGTGCTCTCGGGGTCATTCAGCTCGGTCCAACCCTGGTCGACGTAGGCCTTCCACAATCCTTCCCAGCGGGGCGTTGGGTCGCCCTTGTCCTCGGCCACGCTCCGGACCAGCGAGGGCGGGCACTGCTTGGCGACGGCGTCGCGCACGGTGCTCTGCCACAGCCGCTGATCAGCATCGAATTCCAACAGCATCCGCGCCGCCTCCTGTCGTCACCGCCATTGCGAGAATAACATTCTCCGATGTGAAAGTAATAATCTCGGAATACGGTCATGGGCTCACCAGCCGCAGGTGACACCGCGCGCCCGAGGTCGCCCACCTGGCCGCCTCCGGGCGGCGCGCCAGCGTCGCGTCGTCGACCGGCTCGTCGGTGAAACGTCGGATGGTCCGCGCCGTCGACATCACTTCCCGGACGTCAGCGCTTGCTCCGATCACCGCGCGAATCTGAAGGGGGACAGCTGAATTGGTCGACGGCGAGTCCGGGGCGGATGTGGTGTGAGCCCGCGAAAGCTCGAACAAGGTGCATTGACCCTCGACTGTAGACCGCGCGGCAAGGGCCGCGATGGAAGACTGCGCTCGGGGCGATTACAAGCGCCGACGCCTCCACGACGAAGGAGAAGACCATTGGATCGCGAAACCTACCAGCGGGGACTGCACGTCCGCTCCGAGGTGCTCGGCGAGGAGTACGTCAACCGCGCCCTGGCCGACGCGGACGACTTCACCAGGCCGCTACAGGATCTCGTCACCGAATACTGCTGGGGAGCCATCTGGGGTCGCGAAGAGCTGCCCCGGAAGACGCGCAGCATGCTCAACCTGGCGATGATCTCGGTGTTGAACCGGCCGAACGAATTACGCACGCACGTCAAGGCGGCGTTGACCAACGGCGTCAGCCGCGAGGAGATCCGCGAGATCTTCCTGCAGGTGGCGATCTACGCCGGGGTGCCGGCGGCCGTCGACAGCTTCCGCATCGCGCGCGAGGCCTTCGCCGAGCTAGGGGACTAGGGCCGCGTCGTGGAGGTGGGATTCATCGGGCTCGGCAACATGGGCTTTCCCATGGCGCGCCGCCTGATTCAGGAAAGCCATGAGGTCGTCGCCTTCGACACCCGCGAGGCGGCGCTGCGGCGCATCGTCGACCTCGGCGCGCGCGCCGCGTCGTCACCGAAGGAAGTCGCCGACCGTACCGAAACCGTAATGGCCAGCCTCCCGACGCCGCTCGCCTCGCTCGAGGTCGCGACGCGCGTTCTCGAGGGGGCGCGGGTCAAGCGCTATGTCGACCTGTCCACCGTCGGCAGCCGCACCGCCGTGCAGATCCATGACCGACTCGCCGAGCGAAACATCGCGGCACTCGACAGTCCGGTCAGCGGCGGGGTCGGCGGAGCGGAGAAGGGCGCGCTCGCGGTCATGGTGTCCGGCCCGCGCGCCGAATTCGACGCTGTGCGAACCACACTCGCGGTGATCGGCCGGCCCTTCTACGTCGGGCCCAAACCCGGCTCGGCGCAGACGATGAAGCTGGCCAACAACATCCTGGCGGCCAACGTCCTGGCCGCCACCGCAGAGGTCGTCGTGATGGGCGTCAAGGCCGGTCTCGACCCCGGCGTGATGATCGAGGTGCTCAACGCCGGCTCGGGCGCGACCAGCGCGAGCCGCGACAAATTCCCCCGCGCGATCCTCCCGCGGACCTTCGACTACGGGTTTGCCACCGGGTTGATGGTCAAGGACGTGCGCCTGTATCTGGAGGAGGCGGAGGCGCTCGGCGTGCCGACGGACGTCGCCGCAACCATCGCCCGCCTCTGGGAGCGGACCGCGGATGACCAGGGCGCCGATTCCGACTTCACCGCGGTGATCAAACCTTTCGAGAAGGCCGCCGGGGTGACCGTGGGCAGCCCGAACGAGTAAGTCCGTCGGCGCGCTTCGACCGGCGCCGGACCTGCGGTCGCGACGACGAGAATGGTATTATTCCGATTTAAGAACGATACTTGCACGCTAACTGCGAAAGTGCCCTCCACCAGGGACGATGGTTAAACGAAACGCTTACGGGAAACACATTGATGGACCGCTGAAGAAAATGTTAGATTATCTATCATATGACCCGAGTGGGGTCGCTTCGACTGCCGATGGATGGCCTTCGTGATCGAACACGCCGACGGAACCCGCACACCGCTCATCGACGCGAGCGTGCACATCTTCTTTCCGTCCAACAAGGCGCTGCGGGAGACCCTGCGCGAGCCGTTCAAGAGCCGCGGCTTCCCCGATTACGAGATGGACTGGTACGGGGCACCGGGCGGTGAATACGCGCCCGACACCGAGGGCCCGGACCGCCAGTACCCCGGCTCGGACCCGGAATTCGTTGCCAGCGAACTCTTTTCGAAGCGCGGCGTCGACATCGCGGTGCCTGTCTCTTATACACATCT